>JANNOT010000381.1:0-3702 GCA_031399375.1 Paraoceanicella sp. | reverse complement strand
TGACCCGGGATGACATCGTCGATGCGATGAAGATCCTGATCGAACTCAAGAACGGCAAGGGCGAGATCGACGATATCGACCATCTCGGCAACCGCCGGGTCCGGTCGGTCGGCGAACTGATGGAAAACCAGTATCGCGTTGGCCTTCTGCGGATGGAGCGGGCGATCAAGGAACGCATGTCCTCCGTCGACATCGACACGATCATGCCCCAGGACCTGATCAACTCGAAGCCGGCGGCGGCGGCGGTGCGGGAATTCTTCGGCTCCTCGCAGCTCAGCCAGTTCATGGACCAGACCAATCCCCTGTCCGAGGTCACGCATAAGCGGCGCCTCTCGGCCCTCGGGCCCGGTGGTCTGACCCGCGAGCGCGCGGGGTTCGAGGTGCGCGACGTCCACCCGACCCATTACGGCCGGATGTGCCCGATCGAGACGCCCGAGGGGCCGAACATCGGCCTGATCAACAGCCTCGCCAGCTACGCGCGGGTGAACAAGTACGGCTTCATCGAGACGCCCTACCGCAAGATCACGGACGGAAAGGTGACCGACGAGGTCATCTACATGTCCGCGACCGAGGAAATGAAATATACCATCGCCCAGGCCAACGCGAAGCTGACCGACGTCGGCGGCTTCGAGGAGGACCTGATCTCGACCCGCAAGAGCGGCGAATTCACGATCAGCCCGCGCGAGGCGGTGGACTATATCGACGTGAGCCCCAAGCAGCTCGTGTCGGTCGCGGCCTCGCTGATCCCGTTTCTCGAGAACGACGACGCGAACCGCGCGCTGATGGGCTCGAACATGCAGCGCCAGGCCGTGCCGCTGCTGCGCGCCGAGGCGCCGTTCGTGGGCACCGGCATCGAGGAGATTGTGGCCCGCGACAGCGGCGCTGCGATCACCGCACGGCGCGGCGGGACCATCGACCAGGTGGACGCCATGCGCATCGTGGTCCGCGTAACCGACCCGCTCGACGTCGGCGATCCCGGCGTGGACATCTACCGGCTGCGCAAGTTCCAGCGGTCCAACCAGAACACCTGCATCAACCAGCGCCCGCTGGTGAAGGTGGGTGATGTGGTCAAGGCGGGGGACGTGGTCGCGGACGGCCCGTCCACCGACCTGGGCGAGCTCGCGCTCGGCAAGAACGTGCTCGTCGCGTTCATGCCCTGGAACGGCTACAACTATGAGGACTCGATCCTCATCTCCGAACGCATCGTGAAGGACGACGTGTTCACCTCGATCCATATCGAGGAGTTCGAGGTGATGGCCCGCGACACCAAGCTCGGGCCCGAGGAGATCACCCGCGACATCCCCAATGTCGGCGAGGAGGCCCTGCGCAACCTCGACGAGGCGGGGATCATTTATATCGGCGCCGAGGTCGGCCCCGGCGACATCCTGGTGGGCAAGATCACGCCCAAGGGCGAAAGCCCGATGACGCCCGAGGAAAAGCTCCTCCGCGCCATCTTCGGCGAAAAGGCGGCGGATGTCCGCGACACCAGCCTGCGCCTGCCGCCCGGCGATTTCGGGACGGTGGTCGAGGTGCGCGTGTTCAACCGCCACGGGGTGGAGAAGGACGAGCGCGCGCTCCAGATTGAGCGCGAGGAGGTCGAACGCCTCAGCCGCGACCGGGCGGACGAGCTCGCCATCCTCGAGCGCAACATCTACGCGCGCCTCGACGACCTGATCCTCGGCAAGATCGCCGTGAAGGGGCCGAAGGGCGTGAAGGCCGGGGCAGAGATCACGGCGGACATGCTGAAGGATCTGAGCCGCGGGCAGTGGTGGCAGATCGTGCTTGGCGACGAGCCGAGCCAAGCGCAGCTTGAGGCGCTGAACAAACAGTTCGACGCCCAGAAGAAGGTGCTGGACCGCCGGTTCGAGGACAAGGTCGAGAAGGTGCGTCGCGGCGACGACCTGCCCCCCGGCGTGATGAAGATGGTCAAGGTGTTCGTCGCGGTGAAGCGCAAGCTGCAACCCGGCGACAAGATGGCCGGGCGCCATGGCAACAAGGGCGTCATCTCCAAGGTGGTGCCGGAGGAGGACATGCCGTTCCTGTCGGACGGCACGCCCGTGGACCTCGTGCTCAACCCGCTCGGTGTGCCAAGCCGGATGAACGTAGGCCAGATCTTCGAGACCCATATGGGCTGGGCCGCACGCGGCTTCGGCATCGCCATCGCCCATGCGCTGGCAGAGTACCGGGCGAAGGGCAACATGACCCCGGTGCGCGATGCGATGAAGATCGCCTATGGCGACCAGGTCTATGCCGATGCCGCGGGCGACATGTCCGATGACGAGCTGCTGGAGGCCGCGGGCAACGTGACCGCGGGCGTCCCCATCGCGACCCCGGTGTTTGACGGGGCGAAGGAGGAGGACGTGAACGAGGCGCTGCGCAAGGCAGGCTTCGATACCTCGGGCCAGTCGGTGCTCTTTGACGGCCGCTCGGGCGAGGCGTTCGCGCGTCCCGTCACGGTCGGGGTCAAGTACCTCCTGAAGCTGCACCACCTGGTGGACGACAAGATCCACGCCCGCTCGACCGGCCCCTACAGCCTCGTGACCCAGCAGCCGCTGGGCGGCAAGGCGCAGTTCGGCGGCCAGCGCTTCGGCGAGATGGAGGTCTGGGCGCTCGAAGCCTACGGCGCGGCCTACACGCTGCAGGAGATGCTCACCGTCAAATCCGACGACGTCGCAGGCCGCACCAAGGTCTACGAGGCGATCGTGAAGGGCGATGAGAACTTCGAGGCGGGCATCCCCGAGAGCTTCAACGTGCTCGTGAAGGAAATCCGCTCGCTCGGCCTCAATGTCGAGCTCCTGGATTCGGACGTCGAATGAACGGGGTGGGCTGTGCGGTGCACGGCCCGGCCATGGCGGGGGAACCCGCCTGTCGCAACAGGACGAAAGGTTGAGAGATGAACCAGGAAGTCATGAACCCGTTCAGTGCGCAGACGCCGACGAAGACGTTCGACGAGATCAAGATCTCGCTCGCGTCGCCGGAGCGCATTCTGTCGTGGTCGTTCGGCGAGATCAAAAAGCCCGAGACCATCAATTACCGCACGTTTAAGCCAGAGCGTGACGGGCTGTTCTGCGCCCGGATCTTCGGGCCGATCAAGGATTACGAGTGCCTGTGCGGCAAGTACAAGCGCATGAAGTATCGCGGGGTCACCTGCGAGAAATGCGGCGTCGAGGTCACGCTCCAGAAGGTGCGGCGCGAGCGGATGGGGCATATCGACCTCGCCGCCCCCGTCGCGCATATCTGGTTCCTGAAGTCGCTGCCGTCGCGGATCGGGCTGATGCTCGACATGACGCTGCGCGATCTCGAGCGCATCCTCTATTTCGAGCAGTATGTCGTGATCGAGCCGGGTCTCACCGACCTCAAGCATCGCCAGATGCTGACGGAGGAGGAGTATCTCGACGCCCAGGACCAGTATGGCGAGGATGCCTTCACCGCCGGGATCGGCGCCGAGGCGATCCGAGAGATGCTGGCGGCCATCGACCTGCAGGCCGAGGCCGATCAGCTGCGCGAGGAGCTGGCCGTCGCGACCGGTGAGCTGAAGCCCAAGAAGATCATCAAGCGGCTGAAGATGGTCGAGAACTTCCTTGAATCCGGCAACCGCCCGGAATGGATGGTGCTGACCGTCGTCCCGGTGATCCCGCCCGAGCTGCGCCCACTGGTGCCGCTGGACGGGGGGCGCTTCGCGACCTCGGACCTCAACGACCT
>JANNOT010000388.1:0-5520 GCA_031399375.1 Paraoceanicella sp. | reverse complement strand
GCGATCCTGATCAACATGCCCGGCGAAAGCTCCTCCGCCGTCACGGCCATCGACGGCTACCAGATGGCACGCAAGGGCAAGGCGGGCACGGCGCTCGCCGTCGCGGCGCTCGGATCATTCTTCGCAGGGTCGGTGGCGACGCTGCTGGTCGCGATCTTTGCCCCGCCGCTCACGATCATCGCATTGAAATTCGGCGCGGCCGAGTATTTCTCGCTCATGCTCCTGGGACTGGTGTCGGCGATCGCGCTTGCCCATGGATCGGTGCTCAAGGCGCTCGCCATGGTCGTGCTGGGGCTGCTGCTGGGGATCGTGGGGACCGACATCTATACCGGCACGCCGCGCTTCACCTTCGGGATCACGGAATATGCCGACGGGCTCAATTTCGTGGCGCTCGCAGTCGGCGTGTTCGGGATTGCCGAGATCCTGCGCAATCTGGAGGCCGAACAGGACCGCTCGGTCCTGACGACGCATCTGGGTGCGCTCTGGCCCTCGCGCGCCGACCTCAGGCGCATGGTGGGGCCGATGGTGCGGGGAACCGTGCTCGGATCGGCGCTGGGGATCCTGCCCGGGGGCGGTGCAATCCTCGCGTCCTTCGCGTCCTACACCATGGAAAAGCGGCTCTCGAAAACCCCCGCGGAATTCGGTCATGGCGCACTCGAAGGGGTGGCGGGACCGGAATCGGCCAACAATGCCGGCGCCCAGACCAGCTTCATCCCCCTGCTGACGCTCGGCATTCCCGCGAACCCGGTGATGGCGCTGATGGTGGGCGCGATGATCATCCAGGGCATCGTGCCGGGGCCGAACGTCGCCGTCGAGCAGCCCGCGCTGTTCTGGGGGATCATCGCCAGCATGTGGATCGGCAACCTGATGCTGATCGTGCTGAACCTGCCGCTGATCGGACTGTGGGTCAGGCTGCTGAAGGTGCCCTATCACGTGCTTTTCCCCATCATCATGGCGTTCTGTTCGATCGGCGTCTATTCGGTCAACAGCAACGTCTTTGACCTCTACGCCGTCGCGGGCTTCGGTCTGATGGGCTATGTGCTCATGAAGCTCCGGTGCGAGCCGGCCCCGCTGCTGCTGGGGTTCGTGCTCGGCCCGATGCTGGAGGAAAACCTGCGCCGCGCCATGATCCTGGGCCGTGGCGACCCGACGACGTTCCTGACCCGCCCCATCAGCGCCACGCTGCTGGCGCTGACGCTGGTGGTCCTGGTGGTGGTCCTGCTCCCACAGGTCCGCAAGAAGCGCGCCGAGGTGTTCGTGGAGGCGGAATGACCGGGGCGCATCCCACCGGCGCGACCCCGGCGCGTACAGGAGCGGGGTGCAGGTTCCGTCGAGGGGCTCCGCTGTCTGGCGCCTACGGATCCCCAAGCCCTCGTTAACGTCTGCCTGCGATAACGGCACAGGAGCTTTCGCAGCATGTAGAGGTTCGTCTTGCTCAAGGTGCTCGCCTGCCTGCAATACGAGCACGACCTGTGGCTGGTCCTCGGGGCGGCCTGCGTGGCCGCCATCGGGTCGCTCCTGTCGCTCCGGCTCTTCGACAAGGCGCTGCGCGACCGCTCGAGCAGGCGGGCGCCCTGGACGCTGATGGCGGGGCTGACCGGGGGGGCCACGATCTGGACCACGCATTTCGTCGCCATGCTCGGCTTCGACCCCCGCGTGCCCCATGGCTACGACCCTCTGCTGACCGTGGTCTCACTCGCCGTTGCCATCGTGGCGGTATCCTGCGGGCTCCTGGTGATCTGCTTTCGCACCCATGAACGGCTGGTGGAGGTCGGGGGGGCGCTGATGGGCTTCGGGATCGTCGCGATGCATTTCACCGGCATGGCGTCGTTCGAGGTTGCCGGGGTGATGACCTGGGACGCGGGCTATGTCGCCGCATCGGTGCTCTTCGGCCCGGTCTTCGGCGCGCTGTCGGCCCACCGGCTCGTGCACGGGGGGCCGCGCACCCGGGTGATCGAGGGAACGGTGGCGTTGCTTCTTGCCATCTGCGCCACGCATTTCACCGCGATGACGGCGGTGGAGATTGCACCCGCGTCGGGCACGCTCGCGCCGTCGGGGTCGTTCGTCGACCAGTCCCTGGCGATCCTGGTCCTCGCGGTCACGGTGCTGTTCCTGCTGGCCGGGTTCGCGTCCTTCCTGATCGACGAATCCAACAAGCGCGAGGCGAGCGATCACTTCCGGCACCTCGCGCTGCATGATGCGCTGACCGGACTCGCGAACCGCACGGCGCTGCACCACACCCTGACGGGGCTGATCGCGCAAGGTGGCGGCACGGGCGTCGCGGTGGTGGCCATCGACCTTGACCGGTTCAAGCAGATCAACGACGTGCACGGCCATCCGGCAGGAGATGCCCTGCTGAGCGCGCTGTCGCGCAGCATGACCGCGTGCCTGCGACCCGGCGAGACGGTGGCGCGCACGGGGGGCGACGAGTTCGTGGCCCTGAAGGCGGGGGTCGCAGGTCCGGGCACGGCGCTCGATTTCGCCGACAGGCTGCGCCACGCGATCCTCCAGCCCGTGGCATGGCAGGGCAACCAGCTTTCGGTCGGGGCGAGCATGGGCATCAGCCTCTACCCCACGGATGGGGCGGGGCCCGACGATCTCCTGTCACGCGCGGACCTCGCACTCTACCGCGCGAAGGATCCCGGGTCGGGCTCCATCGTGCTCTATGACCCGCAGATGGACGAGGCGAGCCGGGCGCGCAGCGCCTTTGCCATGGAGCTGCGCCATGCGATCCAGCGCAACGAATTCCAGCTCTACTACCAGCCCCAGAACGATCTCGAGACCCGGGCCCTGATCGGGTTCGAGGTGCTGGTGCGCTGGTTCCACCCCGAGCGGGGGCTGATCTCGCCCGCCGACTTCATCCCGATCGCGGAAAAGACCGGCCTTATCCGCGACATCGGCGAATGGGTGCTGCGGACCGCGTGCAAGGCCGCAGCGGCCTGGTCGGTCCCCTACAAGATCGCGGTCAACGTTGCACCGAGCCAGCTGGTCCAGCCCGGCTTCGTCGAGATCGTCCTCGACGCCCTGCTGGAATCCGGCCTGGCGGGTGCCCGGCTGGAGCTCGAGATCACCGAGGCGAGCCTGATCGCGGATCAGGAGCAGACGCTCGCCGTCATGCACGCCCTGCGTCGGATCGGGGTGCGCATCGCGATGGACGATTACGGCACGGGCTACGCCTCGCTCGCCGTGCTCAAGACGTTCCCCTTCGACAAGATCAAGATCGACCGCGCCTTCGTCAACTGCATCGCGGACGACCCCCAGGCGGCGGCCATCGTCCGCTCCACGCTGATCCTGGGCAAGGCGCTCGGGATCCCGGTGCTGGCCGAGGGGGTCGAGACCGAGGAGGGCGCGGCCTTCCTCCAGCGCGAAGGCTGCGACGAGGTCCAGGGCTTTCACTTCGGCAGGCCGATGCCGATTGGCGAGGTGAATGCGATCATCGAGCGCGCGCGCACGGCCCTCGCCCTCCCCGCACCCCGCGCAGCCTCGCTGCCCTGAGGATGCCTTGGCGCCGGACCCGCGAAACGGGTCCGACGGGTTTGGCGCCGCGGATGTCGGCGCCGAACCCGTGGTGGTTGTACCCCGGCACGCCGCAATATATCGTGGGCCGAGCCGGAAAGGACCCCCATGCCAGCGACCCCCGAGCGTGCCGATCTCTTCTCCACCGATGCCGGCCAGGCCGCCTATGACGCGGCCTCCATCGAGGTGCTGGAGGGGCTGGAGCCGGTGCGCAAGCGGCCGGGCATGTATATCGGCGGCACCGACGAACGCGCGCTCCATCACCTCGCGGCCGAAATCCTCGACAACGCGATGGACGAGGCGGTCGCGGGCCACGCAACGCGCATCGAGGTCGAAATGCAGGCCGACGGCGCCCTGACCATCCGCGACAACGGCCGCGGGATCCCGGTCGACCCCCATCCGCGGTTTCCCAGCAAATCGGCGCTCGAGGTCATCCTCTGCACGCTGCATGCGGGGGCGAAGTTCTCGGGGACGTCCTACCAGACCTCCGGCGGGTTGCACGGCGTCGGCGCGTCGGTGGTCAACGCGCTGTCCGAGCACATGGAGGTCGAGGTCGCGCGCGCCCGCATCCTCTGGCGCCAGTCGTTTTCGCGTGGCATCCCGCATGGCCCGGTAGAGCGGGTGGGACCCGCCCCGAACCGGCGCGGCACCAGCGTCACGTTCCGCCCCGACCCGCAGATCTTCGGGGCCGAGGCCGCGTTCCGCCCTGCGCGCCTGCTGCGCATGGCGCGGTCGAAGGCGTATCTGTTCTCGGGGGTCGAGATCCGCTGGCGCTGCGACCCCGCCCTCCTGCCCCCGGGCGGCGAGGTGCCGGAGGAGGCGGTGTTCCACTTTCCCGGCGGGCTCGCCGACCACCTGCGCGCGACGGTCCAAGCCGCAACCGTCAGCGAGCGCCCCTTTGCGGGCAAGGTCGCCTTCGCCGATAAGTTCGGGGCGGGCATGGTGGGGTCGGTCGAATGGGCGGTTCACTGGAGCCCGGCCATCGACGCGTTCACCCAGTCCTACTGCAACACCATCCCCACACCCCAGGGGGGCACCCATGAATTCGGGTTTTGGTCCGCGATCCTCAAGGGCATCCGCACCCATGGCGAGCTGACCGGCAACCGCAAGGCCGCCTCCATCACGCGCGAGGATGTGATGGCGGGCGGCTGCGCCATGATCTCGGCCTTCCTGCGCGAGCCCGAGTTCGTCGGCCAGACCAAGGATCGCCTCGCGACCCAGGACGCGGGCCGCCTGGTCGAGGGGGCGGTGCGCGACCCGTTCGACCACTGGCTCGCCGCCGACCCGCGCGCGGCCGCCGCCGTGCTGGACTTCATCGTGCTGAAGGCCGAGGAGCGGATGGCGCGCCGGGCCGAGAAGGAGACGGCGCGCAAGACCGCCACACGGCGCCTGCGCCTGCCCGGCAAGCTGGTCGATTGTTCGGTCGCGACCCGCGACGGTACCGAGATCTTCCTGGTGGAGGGCGACAGCGCCGGCGGCTCGGCAAAGATGGCGCGCGACCGGCGCAGCCAGGCCCTGCTGCCGCTGCGGGGAAAAATCCTGAACGTGCTTGGCGCGGCCTCGGCCAAGCTCGGGCAGAACCAGGAGCTCGCCGATCTCTGCCTCGCACTCGGCGTGCATCCGGGCTCGAAATTCAACCTTGACGATCTGCGCTATGACAAGGTCATCATCATGACCGACGCGGACGTGGACGGCGCCCATATCGCGGCGCTGCTGATGACGTTCTTCTTCACCCAGATGCGACCGCTGGTGGATCGCGGGCATCTCTACCTCGCCCAGCCGCCGCTCTTTCGCCTGACCCAGGGCGCGCGCTCGGTCTATGCCCGCGACGAGGCCGAACGGGACCGGCTGCTCGCCACCGGCCTCGGCGGGCGGGGCAAGATCGAGATCAGCCGGTTCAAGGGCCTGGGCGAGATGGACGCGAAGGACCTCAAGGACACGACGATGGACCCCGCACGGCGGAGCCTGATCCGGGTCAGCATTGCCGAGGAGGTGGAGGCGACG
>JANNOT010000377.1:0-1888 GCA_031399375.1 Paraoceanicella sp. | reverse complement strand
CGCCGTCTCCTCGGGCGTGCTCGCCCGCCCGAGGGCGGCGTTGCGGGCGGGAAACCGGCCAAAGCGCCGGATGATCGCGCGGTGCACCCGCGCGTGGCGCAGCGTGTCACGCCCGGTGCGCGGCAGCCGCCGGGCGACCAGTGCGACGCAGCGGTCCTGGTCGGCCCGCGTTTCGCCATGCATAAACGGCAGGTAGAAGAACTGCCGCGCGGGTTCGCCCACCCGCAGATCCTGTCCCCGCGCCACGGCCACGCGGGCGAGCGCGCGGGCGCGGGCGTCCGAGGCAAAGGCCGAGGCGGTGCCCCGGAACATGTTTCGCGGGAACTGGTCGAGCAGGATCAGGAGCGCCAGCGCCCCCTCGGGCCGGCCGCCCCAGCCATCCGCCGCCCCCGCCCGCGCCATCCGCCACGCAAGCGCGAAGCGCCGTGCGAGTGCGACATCAAGCCCCGATGGCGGATCGTACCAGCCCGCAGGCCCGACCTCGTCGAGCCAGAGCGCCAGCACCGCCTCCGGGCCGACCTGCATCAGGCGGCCTTCTCGCCCGGCCGACCGACGACCGCCTCGGTGATCACCGGCGTCGCCTGCGGCATCACGGTGGCAAAGCGCGTGGTGTCGGCCACGGCAGGCGATGGCCGCTGGGTCATGCGGTAGAGCGCGTAGAGCGCGATCGCCCCCATCACCGCCCCGTTGAAGGCAAAGAACATCCAGGGCGCCACCGCGCTCATCAGCAGCCCGAGGATCGGCGCCCCCCCGATGGCCCCGAGCCCATTGGCAAACAGCAGCCCGCCAGAGGCTGCGGCCATGTCCGGGGGGTCGAGGAAATCATTGGTATGGGCGATCACGATGCTCCAGAGCGGGCTCGCGAGCCCCCCCACCAGCGCGCCCGCCGCCAGGATCAGCGCAAAGCTGTCCCCGCTCGCCATGCCCACGAACGCGCCGAGCGATGAGACGACACAGACCAGGAAAACGAGACGGCGGCGGTCCATCCGGTCCGACAGCCAGCCGAGGGGGTACTGGACCACGAGGCTTGCGAAATAGATCACACCGATGAAGATCGAGATCTGCCGGACCGTCAGCCCCTGCGCGGTCCCGTAGACCGACGCCATCCCGAAGATCGAGGAAAAGACGGCCCCGACCAGGAACGCCGACACAAAGCCCAGGGGCGAGGTGCGGTAGAGACGCCCGAGCGACATCGGCCGCGTGCTCTGGAACACCGGCGCAGGGCTTGCCGACAGCAGGATCGGCAGAAAGCTCAGCGACACGAGAACCGATATGGTGACAAAGAGCGTGTAGTCCCTGATCGACGCGAGGTTGATCAGAAACTGCGCTGCAATCACCCCGATCAGTTGCACGAGGATATAGGCGGACATCGCCTGTCCCCGCATCTTGTTGTCCGAATTGTCGTTCAGCCAGCTCTCGACTACGATGTAGACGCCGCAATAGCAGAACCCGACCGCGATGCGCATGAAGAACCAGGCGACCGGGTCCACGATCGTCGCGTAAAGGATGAAGCAGGCCGAGATCACCGAGCCTAGGGCCGCGAACACCCGCACATGCCCCACCCGCGCGATGAGCCGGGGGGTCAGGCGCGCGCTGAACAGGAACCCGATGAAATAGGCCGCCATGACGAAGGAAAGGACGAAGGGATCGAACCCCTCCATGGTCCCGCGGATCCCGAGCAGCGTGCCCTGCATCCCGTTGCCGATCATCAGGAGCATCAGCCCGCCCAGAAGCGCCCAGGTGTTGCGCAGCACCGTCAGCATGTCGTCCCTCGTCGATCGCCACCCGCAGAATAGACCCCCGCCCGGGCCGGGGTGGGGCGGAAGCCGACATTCTGGCCGCGATTGCGGCGCATCACGGCAAGAGCAGCGACGAATCGCCATAGGAG
>JANNOT010000355.1:0-1794 GCA_031399375.1 Paraoceanicella sp. | reverse complement strand
GTTCACCGAACCACCGCAGAGATCCATGACCTTGTCCACCATCGCTCGCTTAACCGCGTCATTGACCGCGATCGTCGTTTCGACCAGCCGCATGGGCGAGGCGTGGTCCTGCCCGATGCGGGCGAGCGCCTGGGTGTCCTTTGGAAAGCAGGACCCGCCATAGCCCGGCCCCGCATGGAGGAACTTCGACCCGATCCGCCCGTCGAGCCCGATGCCCTTGGACACCTGCTTCACGTCCGCGCCCACCTTTTCGCAAAGCGCGGCGACCTCGTTGATGAACGTGATCTTCATGGCGAGGAACGCGTTGGCCGCGTACTTGATCATCTCGGCGGATTCGATGTCGGTAAAGACGACCGGCGCCTCGCGCAAGCTGAGCGGGCGATAGATCGCCGCCATCACTTCGCGCGCGCGCTCGCTTTCCACTCCCACGACGACCCGGTCGGGGCGCATGAAATCCTCGATGGCGGCCCCTTCGCGCAGGAATTCGGGGTTGGACGCAATGTCGAAGCTGGCACCCGGCGCCGTCTCGCGGATGATGCGCGCAACCTCGCGGTTCGTACCCACCGGCACGGTCGATTTCGTGACGATCACCACGTCCCCGGTCAGCGCGCCCGCGATCTCGCGCGCGGCGGCATAGACATAGGTGAGGTCGGCATGGCCGTCGCCGCGCCGGGTCGGCGTGCCCACGGCGATGAACACGGCATCGGCGCCCGCAACCGCCGCGGCCAGATCGGTGGTGAAGGTCAGGCGCCCCGCGGCCACGTTGCGCGCCATCATTGCCTCAAGCCCGGGCTCGTAGATCGGCACCTCGCCGCGGTGCAGCATGTCGACCTTGGCCGCGATCTTGTCCACGCAGACGACGTCATGGCCGAAATCCGAAAAGCAGATGCCCGAGACGAGGCCGACATAACCCGTGCCGATCATGGCGATGCGCATGGAAACTCTCCTTGGAAATGCGGCGTCAGATAGACAGGGTGACGCCGGGCAGGTCAAGCGCGCGGACAAGCTCGCGCACCTCCTGCCGGGCGGCGATCTTGGACATGTTGAGCGCCCCGTCCTCCACGTCCTTCAGATCAAGCAGCGTGAGCCCCGACAGGAACATCTCCCGAAACACCACCCGTTCGGAAAAGCCCGGCACGATGCGGAACCCGATGCGCTTGGCCAGATCCTCCATCGCGGCACCCACGCGACGCTTGTTCTTTGCCTCCAGCATCGACACGCGATTGCGCAGGACGACCCAGTCGAGCGGCCTCAGCCCCGCCCGCGCCCGCATCTGGCGGCTTTTCCACACCATCTCGGCATAGACCGACGGGCCGAGCACCTTGCCCGTCGCCGCATCCACCCGGGCAAGGAGGTCGAAATCGACCAGGCTGTCGTTCATCGGGGTCACCAGCGTGTCCGCGGCGGCATGGGCCATCTGGGCATAGCGGCTATGCGAGCCCGGGCAGTCGATCAGCACGAAGTCCGAGGACTGGTCGAGCGCGGACAGCGCGGTGGCGAATCGCTCTTCCTCCTCGGCTTGGGCGGCGGCCTGGCTGTCGAGCGTGCTCGCGGCCAGCGTCACCTGATGCGGCATGGCGAGCCCGATGTCCCGCCGTGCGGCATAGGCGGCGCGGTTTTCCAGGTAGCGAAAGAAGCTCTTCTGCCGCAGGTCGAGGTCGAGCGCCCCCACCCGCGCCCCCGACCGGGCGAGCGCGACGAAGAGGTGCATCGCCGTCGTGGATTTGCCCGATCCGCCCTTTTCGTTTCCCAACACGACGATATGTGCCAAACGGAAACTCCCTGACGGCCCGC
>JANNOT010000339.1:0-3599 GCA_031399375.1 Paraoceanicella sp. | reverse complement strand
GAATTCGCCCCGCGGCGTGGCGCGGACCGTCGCGCGGGTCTGGCCATCGACGGTCACCGTCACATCGCTGCCCGGCGCCGCGCGCCCCGCAACCAGGGCCGACCCGTCGGGTGCGACGCGCCCAATGTCAATCGACGGCTCCGAGCCAACGGTCCCGGGCGCGGTCGCCGTGCTGGCCGGTGACGGCGCCGCGGTTGAAGGCGCCGCGGTTGAAGCAGGCGGCCCGTCGGCCGGGGTTTCGGCGGGCGGCGTGGCGGACACGGTCCCGTCGGTGGCGCCGCGCGGCTCCGGCACGGGGTCCGACGCGGCGACCTCCGGGCCGAGGCTCAGGGCGGTTGCCACGGCGGGGGCAGCCTCGGTCACAGGCTCCGGCACGCGGGCGGGGCGCAGCAGCATGACACCGCCAAGGATGCCCGCGACCCCGGCCAGAGCCACTGCGGCACTTCCCAGCGAAGCCTTGCCCACGGCCATCCGCGCGTCCTCCTCCGCCGTTGCCCCCTGCCCCTTTTTCCGCTTCAAATCACGGGTATCGTGCAAGGTCCAGAGACGATATGCCCCTCGCGGACCGCCCCGGACCGGAACGGATGCAGTATGTCACAAAAAGAGCTCAGAAGCATCTGCGTCTACTGCGGATCGCGCCCCGGCGATGATCCGCGCTTTGCCGAGGCGGCGGCGGCGCTGGGGACGGGGATCGCGCAGGCGGGGTTCCGGCTCGTCTACGGTGCAGGCGACGTGGGCCTGATGGGGGCGGTGGCGCGGGCGGCGATGGCGGCGGGCGGGGCCACGTTCGGCGTGATCCCCGAACATCTCCTGGGGGCAGAGCGCGGGCGGCGCGATCTCTCGACCCTGGTGGTCACCCAGGACATGCATGAGCGCAAGAAGGTGATGTTCATGAATTCCGACGCCGTGGTCACCCTTCCCGGCGGCCCAGGCACGCTCGACGAGCTCTTCGAGGTGCTGACCTGGCGCCAGCTCGGCCTGCATGCCCGCCCGGTGATCCTGCTGAACACGCTGGGATACTGGGACGGGCTTCTGGGCATGATCGACACAATGGTCGCGCGCGGGTTCGCCCCTGCATCCTTTCGCGCCTTCCTGACCGTCTGCCCCACGCCCGGGGCGGCGATGGCCGACCTGTCCGGGCGGCTGGGCTAGCCGACCGGGGCGTCGGGGCGGGCGTAGTCGATGGGCGTGGCGTGCCAGCCCGCCGCATGCGCGTCCCAGTAGGCGGCCTTGAGCCGCAGCGACACCGGCCCGGGGCGGTCGTTGCCCATCACATGGCCGTTGACCCGGGCGGCGGGCATCACACCGCCCGCGGTCGTGGCGCAAAAGACCTCGTCGGCCGCGAGCAGGTCCTCGGCCCGCAGGGGGGTGATCGCGGCCGGGATACCCTCCTGCATGCAAAGCTCCATGACCGATTTCCGGGTGATCCCCTCGAGCGCGCCGCGGTCGGGGCTGAGCACCCGGCCATCGCGGACGACGAACACGTTGAACCCCGGGCCTTCGGTGACGAAGCCCTCGTGGTCGAGCAGGATCGCGGTGTCAAATCCCGCATCATGCGCCTCGAACAGCCCCCGTGTCAGGTCGCCCCAGTGGTAATTCTTGACCCTCGGGTCGATGGAGGCGGCAGGGATGCGCGGTGTGGACGCGATGTAGAGATGCGCGCCGCGCGCCTGGACCTCCGGCGGGATCACGTCGATCCACGGGACCGCGTAGGCGAGGAAGGTGTTCGCGCAATCCTGTGGCCGCCGGGATCCCGCGACGCGCGGCCGCCCGCGGGTCGCGACCAGTGCCACATAGGCGTCCCGCAACCCCGACAGCGCGACGCAATGCGCCGCCTTGCGCGCCATGTCGTCCAGCGTGTGGGGCGGGGCGAGGCGCAGTGCGGCCATCGAGGCGGCGAACCGGTCGAGATGATCGTTCAGGCGGAAGAACGCGCCACGCCACACATGGACCACGTCATATGTCGCATCCGAGCGGGTGAACCCCCAGTCGAGAACCGGGATCGTCGCCTCGCCGATGGGCACGAACGCGCCACGGACATAAGCGGCCCCTGCCGAGAAATCCTGCTCGCCGTCCATCGTCCCCTCCCCCGTCGCAGGGAAGGGTGCCGTGGAAGGGGCGGGGGACGCAAGCCCTGCCCGCCCCGTCTTTCGACCGCTCATTCGGCCGGCAACGCACCGGGCAGCGTGCCCGCCGGGGCCGCCTGGGGCGCCGGGGTTGCGACCGGGGCAAGCACCGTCCGCGGGACCGAACGACGCTCGGCATCGATGCGCTCGATCATCATGAACGCGCGCTCGGCGCTGCCAAGCAGGGCGAGGATCGCCCCACGCTCGGCCCAGGGCAGGTCCGCCGCCCCCGACAGGCAGCGGCTGCGCAGGGCGAGAAGCGCCTCCTGCCGGGCAGCGACCGGGATGACGGGCACCCCCGGCTCGGTGATCCCGCGCAGCGCGTCGTCGATCATGTCTGCGATCTCGTCCACGATGGCACGGCCCTGGGCGCCGAACTCCTCGCGCTTCACGCGCCGGGCAAACTGGTGGAGCGTCTCGCCCAGGCTGGCGGTGAAATCCTCCTCCTCGATCAGGCTGGCGAGCAGGTCGGCGCGGGCATGGGGCAGGTCGGGGCGGAACATGTCGGTGGTGTAGCGGCGGATGTCGCGGTTCAGGATGTCCACCGCCGCGGCATGTTCGGCGAGATCGCTCGGCGCCTCGGGCCGGTTGCGCGCGATGTCGAGAAAAAGCGCCGCGGCCCCGAGATAGCGCGCCGTCTCGCGTTGCACGGCGGGCACGCCGTCGGACAGCTCACCCGTGTGGCGGGGATCGAGGAATTTCGGCTGGCTGAAATCCTCGATATCCTCGGCCGAGGTCCTGCCCACGCGCATCAGGTACCGCTCGAACGTGCCGATGAACGGGAACAGCAGCGCGGTGTTGAAGATGTTGAACCCGATGGAGAAAATCCCGACCGCCACCGGGACGAGCGGAAACGTCTCCTTCCCGTCCACGATCACCGGCACCGCGGGATCGCCGCCGAAGAAGCCCATGACCCAGGTCAGGACCTCGAGCGCGAGGTAGAACAGCGGCAGCATGATCGCCACGCCGATGAAATTGAACGAGATATGGGCATACGCCGCGCGCTTTGCGTTCTTGGACAGGTTCAGCGAGGCGATGAACGACGTGATCGTGGTCCCTAGATCGGCGCCGAGCGAGAAAGCGACCGCCGTCTGCCAGTCGAGGATCCCCGAGGCGCCCAGGCCCATGACGATGCCGATCGTGGCCGAGGAGGAATGGATCAGCGCCGTGATGATCGCGGCGGCCAGTACGCAGTAGATGACGCCCAGGAATGTGTCGGCGTTCAGGACCGAAATGAACTCGATCACCTCGGGCATGTTGCGCAGGGGGCGCAGGCCGCCCGTCATCAGGCTGAGCCCGTAGAAGATCAGCGCAAAGCCCATGGCGGCATAGGCGATCTTCTCCCATTTCTCGGATTTCGTGAACACGTAGATGAGCGCGAAGACCCCGCCGATCAGGAGCCCCAGCGGCCCCAGCGGCAGCGCGATCAGCCCATTGCCGATCGTGGTGCCGATATTGGCCCCCATGATCACG
>JANNOT010000221.1:0-2508 GCA_031399375.1 Paraoceanicella sp. | reverse complement strand
TGCCCGTTCGTGACGAAGGGGCTTTCGAGGCTCAGGATCTCGGTCTGACTGTTGTCTTGGTCGAGCACGTTCTTGAGGTTGCCGAACCGGGTCTTGAGGCTCATGACCCGATGTTCGCGCAACGAATCGATGGGCGGGTTGGTGACCTGGCTGAAGTTCTGGCGGAAGAAATGGCTGAGCGGCCGGTACTTGTCGCTGAGCACGGCCGATGGCGTGTCGTCGCCCATCGACCCCACCGCCTCCTTGCCGTCCTCGGCCATGGGGGCGAGGATCATCTCGACCTCCTCGAGGCTGTAGCCCGCGGCGATCTGGCGGCGGCGCAGGTCGGACCCGCGGTGCAGCACCACCTCCTCGTCCACCTCGACGAGCTTTTCCAGATCGGTGATCGCCGTCACCCAGTCCGAGAACGGGGCGGAGGCGGCAAGCTCGTCCTTGATCTCGCCGTCGCGCAGCAGGATGCCGCGGCGCATGTCCACGCCGATCATCTGGCCGGGGCCGAGCGCCCCCTTTTCCTTCACACCCATCTCGTCAGTGATGACCATGCCGGTCTCGGACCCCGCGATCACCAGGCCGTCGCCGGTCACGACATAACGCAGGGGCCGCAGGCCGTTGCGGTCGGTCCCGGCGCAGACCCAGCGCCCGTCGGTCATCACCAGTGCCGCGGGACCGTCCCAGGGTTCCATCACCGCGTTGGAATAGGAATACATGTCACGCCACGCATCGGGCATGGCGGTCGCCGCCCGGGACCACGCCTCGGGCACCATCATGGTCTTGGCCATCGGCGCGGTGCGGCCCGCGCGCACCATCACCTCGAACACCGCGTCGAGCGCGGCAGAATCCGACGATCCGGCCAGCACGATCGGCTTGATGTCCTCGGCCATCTCGCCGAACGTGGACGAGGCCATGCGGATCTCGTGGCTCTTCATCCAGTTGAGGTTGCCCTTCAGCGTGTTGATCTCGCCGTTATGGGCCAGCATGCGGAACGGCTGGGCGAGCCACCATTCAGGGAAGGTGTTGGTGGAATATCGCTGGTGGTAGATCGCGAAGGCCGAGACGAAGCGCGGATCGGTCAGGTCGGGATAGAACTGCGCCACGGCGCCCGCGAGCATCATTCCCTTGTAGATCACCGACCGGCAGGAGAGCGAGCAGAGGTAGAGCCCGCGCACCTGGGCCGCCACCGCCGCCTTCTCGATCCGCCGGCGGATCACGTAGAGCTCGCGCTCGAACGTCTCCTCGTCCACGCCCTTCACGTTCGAGATCAGGATCTGCTCGATCTCGGGCCGGGTGGAGTTCGCCTTGACCCCCAGGCAGGCGATGTCCACCGGCACATGCCGCCAGCCGTAGATGTAATACCCCATCCGCAGCACTTCGGACTCCACGATGGTCCGGCACGTTTCCTGTGCTGCGAAATCGTTGCGGGGCAGGAACACCTGGCCCACGGCCAGGAGGGCGTCGGACGGCTCGTGCCCGGTGCGCCGGACCTGCTCGCGAAAGAACTCGACCGGGATCTGGACATGGATGCCCGCGCCGTCGCCCGTCTTGCCATCCGCGTCCACCGCCCCGCGGTGCCAGAGCGAGGAGAGCGCCTCGATCGCGTTCGCCACCACCTGCCGGCGCGGCCGCCCGTCGATGGCAACGACGAAGCCCACGCCGCAGCTCGCATGCTCGTCCTCGGGCCGGTACATGCCCCGGGCGGCGAGGTCGCGGCGCTTGGTCTCGTACCCTTCGGTCCAGGTCTGGATGGCGTCGGTCATGGCTGTCCTTCCTCCTTCGGGGCAAAGAGCGCAAACACCTCGGCGCCGGTCATCACCGGCGTGGCATTGGCAAGCGCGTAGTAGGCGGGCTTTTCGTCGATGAAGATCTGGCCAGACAGGCCGAGCCCCGCCTGGTCGTCGAGGACGCCGGTGTTCAGGTGCGTCGTGCCCGTCTCGACCAGCCGGCTGAACAGGCCCGTGCCGCAGCGGCGGCAGAACGCCCGCTCGGCCCAGTCGGAGGAGCGGTAGAGGGCGATTTCCCCCTCGCCCTCCCAGACCGGCGGGGCGGTCAGCTCCACGGCAAAGCCGGGGCCCCCGCCCCAGCGACGGCACATGTCACAGTGGCAGGCATGCACGTCAGCGGGCGCAAAGGTCGCGGTGACGCGCACGGCGCCGCAGAGGCACCCGCCCGTGCGGGTTTCGGTCGAGGTCATGTCCGCTACTCCGCCGCGATGGCCTGGCCGCGCCGGGCGAAGCCGTCGAGGATCGCCTCCGCCGCCTCGCGCCCGTCGCGGATCGCCCAGACGACCAGGCTCGCACCCCGCACGATGTCGCCCACGGCGTAGACGCCGGGAAGGCTGGTGGCATGGGTGCGGAAATCGGCCTTGACCGTCCCCCAGCGGGTTACCTCCAGCCCCTCGGTGCCCCAGAGCCGGGGCAGGTCCTCGGGCTCGAACCCCAGCGCCTTGATCACGAGATCGGCGGGCTCGGTATAATCGGCGCCCGGGATCTCCTCGGGTGCCTGGCGCCCCGT
>JANNOT010000196.1:0-7929 GCA_031399375.1 Paraoceanicella sp. | reverse complement strand
CCGCTGCCGCCGCTGCCCGATCCGGTCCGGCTGGACTATCCCGACTGGCTCGGGGACGAGCTTGACCGCGGGCTGGGGCCCATTCGGTGCGCGGTGATGGCGGCCCTCCGCCAGCGCGCGCCGCTGGACCTGCGGGTCAATCTGCTGCGCACCGATCCGGCCGCCGCGCAGGCGGCCCTGGCAGCGGCGGGGATCACGGCAGAACCCCTGGCGGCAGAGCCCGCCGCGCTGCGGGTCACGGGAGGGGGCCGCGGGCTCCAGCACAGCGCGCCCTATCGCGACGGGTGGGTGGAGATCCAGGATCTGAGCAGCCAGCGTGTTGCACGGTTCGCCGGGGCGGCACCCGGGATGCGGGTTCTCGACTTCTGCGCCGGCGGCGGGGGGAAGACGCTGGCGCTCGCCATGCACATGGCCGGGCAAGGCACGCTAATTGCCCATGACGGGGCACCCGCACGCATGGCCGACCTGCCGCCCCGGGCGGCGCGGGCGGGCGTGGCGGTCGGGGTCCTGGCCCCCGATCCCGCGCCGCTTGGCTGCGACCTGGTGCTCGTGGATGCGCCGTGTTCCGGCTCGGGGGCGTGGCGGCGCAATCCGGATGCGAAATGGCGCATGACGCCCCAGGACCTGGGGGATCTGGCGGCGTTGCAGGACCGGGTGCTGGCGGCGGCTGCGCGGCATGTGCGGCCGGGAGGGGTCCTCGTCTATGCGACCTGCTCGCTGCTTCCGACGGAGAACGCCGATCGGATCGCGGCGTTTCTCGCTGAGCATCCGACATTCGGGGTCGGGGGGTCACTGACTTTGACCCCGCTCGATGGCGGGGACGGCTTCTTCGCGGCCCGGCTGGTCCGTGGCGGCACAACCTGACGTTGACGCCCCGATTTACCGGGCGTTTACTCTGGTCGTGTGAGGTCATCACGTGGCACGCCAACCGATCCTGGGCCGGGCTGGGCCAACCGGGTCAATCCGGGAACGGAGGCGAACGAATGTGGCAGGGCGCTGAGGACCGGGCAACACCGGGCGAGGGGACGGCGCCGTCGTTCCTGGCGGCCTTCCTGTTGCTCGTCGCCGGCGCCGGGCTCTACACCCTGTCGCGCACGCTCGAGACATCGACGGGCGAGGTTGCCCTTGGCGCCGTCGCGATCTCGCTCTTCGGCGTGGGCATCGTGGGCTTTGCGCTGCGCGTGCGCGCGCATGCGCGGGCAGAGGGGGACGTCGCCGCCTTTCAGCGCTTTTTTGCCGCGGCACCCGATCCGGCGGTGCTGACCGACTGGACCGGGCGGGTGCGGTCGGTCAACCGCGCGTTCGCCCCCGTGCCGGACGGCATGTCGCTGACGGCCCTTCTGGGCAGCCGCGCGCCGGTGGGCGTTGCGCAGGTCCATCGCCTCGCGCGGCTCGCCGTGGCGCAGGGTGCGGCCTACGAGGCGCTCGGGCCCGCGAGCGGAACCCTTCTGGTCCAGTCCGCGGGGCAGGGCGCGCTGATCTGGCGGCTCGCCCCCGCCCCGGCCCCAGGCCCGGAGAGCGGCCCAGACTATGCCGCCGCCCGGTTCCTGCACCTGACGCTCGATGCGGGGGGTGCGGTCACGGGTGCGAACCCTGCCGCCTGCGCGCTGATCGGGCAGACCCCCCGGGAGATCGGCGAGATCATCGACGATCTTCCCCTGCGTTCGGGCGGGCTGCACGGGCTGAAGGGGTCGCAGGGCAGCCTTGCGCGCGCGGTGCTCGTCCCTGCCGCCTTGGGGGCGGAGCTCTTTCTGTTTCCCGCAGACCCGACCGAGGCCAACGTGGTCAATCCCGACCGCTTCCTGGACCATCTCCCCGTCGCCCTCGTGCGCCTGACGACGGCGGGCAGGCTCGTCTATGTCAATCGCGCGGCCCGCGCGCTGCTCGGCGACGCGGCCGTGCCGGGAACGCTCCTGTCCGCCCTGGTCGAGGGGATGGGCCGCTCGATCCCCGACCGCCTGTCGGACGTAAGCCGCGGCCGGTCCATTGGCCGGTCTGAGATCGCGCGCAGCACGGGGGCGGAGCGCGAGCTTTTCCTCCAGATCTCGTTCAACCGCCTGGTGATGGACGGCGACGTGTCGGTCATCGCCGTGATCTCGGATGCGACCGAGATGAAAACGCTTGAGGCGCAGTTCGTCCAGAGCCAGAAGATGCAGGCCGTGGGGCAGCTCGCGGGCGGGGTAGCCCATGACTTCAACAATCTGCTGACCGCGATCAACGGGCATTGCGACCTGCTCCTCCTGCGGCACGAGGCGGGGGACGGCGACCATGGCGATCTCCTCCAGATCCGCCAGAACGCCAACCGGGCGGCGGCGCTCGTGCGCCAGCTCCTCGCATTCTCGCGCAAGCAGACCCTGCGGCCCAAGGTGCTGATGCTCGGCGAGACGCTGGGCGAGCTCACCCATCTGCTCAACCGCCTCCTCGGCGAGCGGGTGACCCTGACCATCGAGCACGGGGCCGAGCTTGCCCCGGTCAAGGTCGACGAGCGGCAGTTCGAGCAGGTGATCATGAACCTTGTGGTGAACGCCCGCGATGCCATGCCCCATGGTGGCGAGGTGCGCATCCGCACCCGCAACCTGCGGCTGCACCATGATGTGGAGCGCGACCGCGCGACCATACCCGCCGGGGACTACGTGCTGGTGGAAGTGAGCGATACCGGCGTCGGCATCCCCGAGGACAAGCTCGACAAGATCTTCGAGCCGTTCTACACGACCAAAAAGCTGGGGGAGGGCACCGGTCTCGGCCTTTCCACCGCGTACGGCATCGTCAAGCAGACAGGCGGCTTCATTTTCGCCGCGAGCGTGCTGGGGCAGGGCGCCACATTCTCGATCTACCTGCCGCGCCATGACCAGGACATCGAGATCGACCGCGCCCCCGAGCCGGTGGACGAGCCGGTGCGCGACCTGACCGGCAACGGCGTAGTGCTGCTCGTCGAGGACGAGGCGCCGGTCCGCTCCTTCGCCGCCCGCGCGCTCCGCCTGCGCGGCTATACCGTGCTCGAGGCCGCGTCGGGCGAGGAGGCGCTGGAGATCACCGCCGATCCCGCCCGCAAGATCGACCTCCTCGTCTCGGACGTGGTGATGCCCGGCATCGACGGCCCGACATGGGTGCGCCAGGCGCGGCTGAGCCGTCCCGACATCCGGGTGATCTTCGTGTCCGGCTATGCCGAGGACGTGTTCAAGTCCGACGGTACGTTCATGCGCGACGCGGTCTTCGTGCCCAAGCCGTTTTCGCTCAACGAGCTCACCCAGAAGGTGAAGGAAGTCATCGAGCTCGAGCGCGTCTAGCCCGCGAGCAGCCCCGCCGCCAGCGCCCACATGGTGAGCCCGATGCCCGCATCGAGCACCCGCCATGTGCCGGGTCGGCGCATCAGGGGCGCGAGCAGGCGCGCGCCGTAGCCGAGCCCGAAGAAGAACACGAAGGACGCGGTGACCGCGCCCGCGCCGAACGCGGTACGCTCGGCGCCCGGCGCGAACCCGGTGGAGATCGCGCCGACAAGCCCGAAGGTGTCGAGATAGACATGGGGGTTCAGCCAGGTGAGCGCGAGGCAGGTCGCAAGCGTCGGCCAGAGCCCGCCCCGCCCCTCCGCCTGTGTCAGCCCGCCGGTGCCGCGCCACGCTGCACGGAACCGGATCGCCCCGTAGCCGACCAGGAACGCCGCCCCCGCATAGCGCATCAGCGCCGGCAGCCAGGGGGCGGCCGCGACCACCGCCCCGAAACCCGCCACCCCGCCCGCGATCAGGATCGCGTCCGACAGCGCGCAGGTCAGGCAGACCCAGAACACATGCGCCCGCAGAAGGCCCTGGCGCAGCACGAACGCATTCTGCGCGCCGATGGCGAGGATGAGCGACAGCCCCGTGGCAAAGCCCGTCAGGGCCGGCGCCATCATGCCCCTATTCCGCGGCGGGGACCGGTGCCTTGCGCGGGGTGGCAGGCAGGCCGAGGGCGGTCACCGCGGGCGCGGTCGGGGGGCTGACGATGCCACCCGAGATGATCAGCTTTGCCGCCTGCTCCAGGCTCATCTCGAGCAGGATCACCTGGTCCCTGGGGACAAAGAGCAAAAAGCCCGAGGTGGGGTTGGGGGTCGTCGGCACGAAGATGCTCAGCATCTCCGGCTCCCCGACCAGGCGGGGGATCTCCCCCTTCGTCTCGGTCGCGACAAACCCGATCGACCACATGTCCTTGCGCGGATACTCGATCAGGCAGCACTGCTTGAACGAGGTTTCCGTCTGGCTCAGGATCGTCTCGATGATCTGCTTCACGCCGTTGTAGATCGTCCGCACGATCGGCATCTGTTCGACGAAGCGCTCGCCCACCCGCACGATCTGGCGGCCGAAGAGGTTTTTGGTCAGCGTGCCGACGATGGCCGTGAAAAGGATGAAGATCACCACGCCGAAGCCCGGGATGTCCGCGTCGAGATAGGTCCCGGGATTGTAGCGCGCAGGCACCCAGGGCACGACGGCCGCATCGATGAACGTGATGACGGTCCAGATCAGATAGGCCGTCAGCACCACGGGTGCGACGACCACGAGCCCGGTCAGGAAGTTTCCGCGGACCCTGCCGACGAGGCTGGGCCTGCGCCGCGGCGGCAGTCTGAGCGATTCCGGTCCGGCCATTCATCCCCGCAAAGCATGACCCCCGAGACCTAAAGCCTCGTCGCGCGCGACGCAACGCCCTTGGCCGCAGCGCCGGTTTCGGTTGCAGCACCTCTCCTCTGCCGCTAGGCGGGGGTGCGGGTCGATCGGCGGAGGGCAGGGCGATGGCAGCACGTATCCTGGGGATGCCGGCGGATCTCGCGGGGGGGCTGGTGCTCGCGGTCGCAGCCGTGGCCGGGGTGCTGGCGCAGAACATCGGGGCGACCGCGCCGTATTACGAGGCCGCGTTGCGCGTCCCGACCGTGATCGGGATGGGCGACGCCACCATCGCAAAGCCGCTCGCGCTCTGGATCAACGACGGGCTGATGGCGCTTTTCTTTCTCGTCGTCGCGCTCGAAATCAAGCGCGAGGCGGCGCGGGGCGCACTTTCGACCTGGCGGCGCGCTGCGCTGCCGGTCTATGCGGCCGCCGGGGGCATGGCGGCACCGGCTGTCATCTTTCTCGCCGTCGTGGGCTATGCGAGCCCGCTGGCCCATGGCTGGGCTATCCCGGCGGCGACGGACATCGCGTTCGCCGTCGGGGTCCTGTCGCTCTTCGGCTCGCGGGTGCCGACGGCGCTCAAGACATTCCTGCTCGCGCTCGCGGTGGTGGACGACCTTGGCGCCATCGTCATCATCGCGCTCTTCTACACGGCGAACCTGTCGATGGCAGCGCTTGTCGTTGCGGCCGGGGTGATCGCGATCCTTGCCGTGCTCAACCGCGCGGGCGTGCGCCGTGGCTGGCCCTATGTCGTGCTGGGGCTGGTCCTCTGGGTCGCGGTGCTGAAATCGGGCGTCCACGCGACGCTCGCGGGCGTGGCACTGGGATTTCTCGTGCCGCTGCGGGCCGACGAGGACGGGTTCAGCCTGGCCGAGGCCTGGGAGCACGGGCTCCACCCGTGGAGCGTGTTCGTCGTCATGCCCGTCTTTGCCTTCGCCAATGCGGGCATCGCGCTCGGAGCGCTGTCGCTTGGCGATCTCGGGCATCCGGTCACGCTCGGGATCGCGCTGGGGCTGTTTCTGGGCAAGCAGATCGGGGTTTTCGGGGCGGCCTACGCCACGGTCGCGCTCGGCCTGGCCGTGCGGCCCCAGGGCGTGAACTGGCTGAAGATCTACGGCGCGGCCTGCGTCGCGGGGATCGGGTTCACCATGTCGCTCTTCATCGGCGGCCTTGCCTATGCCGACCCCGCGCTGCAGAACCTCGTGCGGCTGGGGGTCATCAGCGGGTCGCTCGCCTCGGGCATCCTCGGGGCAATCATCCTGTCGCTCGGCACCGCGCCCAAGCCAGTGGCTTTCGCCGAGGCGGAGACGACCTGACCCCTCAGTGGCTGTCCTTGGGCACCGCCTTGCCCCGAGACCCGCGGAGGAAATCGAAATCGGCGCCGGTATCGGCCCCCTGGACGTGCAGCGCAAAGAGCCGGGCATACCCTCCGTCTGGCACCGCCACGGATGCGGTCCGCGCGGCGCGCCGGCTGGCAAGCTCGTCATCGGACACATCGAGATGAAGCGTGCGGTTCGGCACATCGAGCGCGATCATGTCCCCGTCGCGCACGAGCGCGAGCGGGCCCCCCGCCGCCGCCTCGGGCGCCACATGGAGCACGACGGTCCCGTAGGCCGTCCCCGACATGCGCGCGTCCGAGATGCGGACCATGTCGCGGATCCCTTTGCGCAGCACCTTGGGCGGCAGGCCCATGTTGCCGACCTCGGCCATGCCGGGATAGCCGCGGGGGCCGCAGTTCTTCAGCACCATCACGCAGGTCTCGTCGATGTCGAGGCTCTCATCGTCGATCCGCGCCTTGTAATGATCGATGTCCTCGAACACGACCGCGCGGCCCCGGTGGACCAGCAGGTGCGGCGAGGCGGCGGAGGGCTTCAGCACCGCGCCCTGGGGGGCGAGGTTGCCGCGCAGGACCGCGATCCCGCCCTGGGGCGTCAGCGCGCGGTCCACTGGGCGGATCACCTCGGGGTTCCAGTTGCGCGCCTCGCCCACCTCCTCGCCCATGGTCCGGCCCGATACGGTCAGCGCGTCGGCGTGGAGCTTGCCCGCGTCCGCCAGGGTCTTGATGACCACGGGCAGGCCGCCGGCATAGAAGAACTCCTCCATCAGGAACTGGCCCGAGGGCATCAGGTTGACGATGGTGGGGATGTCGCGGCCGAGCCGGTCCCAGTCGTCGAGCGTGAAATCGACCCCCGCCCGCCCGGCGATGGCGAGCAGATGGATGACCGCGTTGGTCGACCCGCCGATGGCTCCGTTCACCCGGACCGCATTCTCGAAGGCCGGGCGGGTGAGCACGTCGGATGGCTTCAGGTCGTCCTTGACCATCTGCACGATCCGCCGCCCGGTCAGGTGCGCCATCACGCGCCTGCGGCTGTCCACGGCGGGGATCGCGGCGTTGCCCGACAGCGCCATCCCCAGCGCCTCGGCCATCGACGCCATCGTGGAGGCGGTCCCCATGGTGTTGCAGGAGCCGGGCGAGCGGGACATGGCCTGTTCGGCCTCGAGGAAGTCGGCGCGGCTCATCTCGCCCGCCTTGATCGCCTCGGACATCTGCCAGAGGGCGGTGCCGGAGCCTACCCGCTCGCCCCGGAACCAGC
Organism: Paraoceanicella sp.; assembly: GCA_031399375.1. Taxonomy (GTDB): domain Bacteria; phylum Pseudomonadota; class Alphaproteobacteria; order Rhodobacterales; family Rhodobacteraceae; genus Paroceanicella. The sequence continues at coordinate 701 of JANNOT010000196.1, read as the reverse complement.
CGTTCAGCATCGGCCCGCCGGTCACGATGATGGCGGGTATATCCACCGAGGCGGCGCCCATCAGGAGCGCGGGCGTGGTCTTGTCGCAGCCCACCATCAGGACGACGCCGTCGAGCGGGTTCGCCCGCAGCGCCTCCTCCACATCCATGGCGGCGAGGTTGCGGTACATCATCGCCGTAGGACGTAGCGCGCTTTCGCCGGTGGAGAACACCGGGAATTCCACCGGCAGCCCGCCTGCCTCATAGATGCCGTGCTTAACTCGCTGGGCGAGGTCGCGCAGATGGGCGTTGCAGGGGGTGAGCTCGGACCAGGTGTTGCAGATGCCGATCACCGGGCGCCCGTCGAAGAGATCGGCGGGCAGGCCCTGATTCTTCATCCAGGAGCGGTGGTAGATGTGGTCGCGGCTGTCGCCGCCGAACCATTCCGTGGACCGCAGCTTGCGCGGCCAGGGGGCAGGGGTGAAGGGCATCGGGTGCTCCGGTCGGGCGGGTCAGGCCGCCTTGTTCTTGTTGTAGACATCGAAGATCACAGCGGCGAGCAGGACCAGCCCCTTGATGAGCTGCTGCCAGTCGATGCCCACGCCCATGATCGACATGCCGTTGTTCATGACCCCCATGACGAAGGCCCCGATCACCGCCCCCACGATCCGCCCCACCCCGCCCGAGGCCGAGGCCCCGCCGATGAAGCAGGCCGCGATCACG
>JANNOT010000191.1:0-2641 GCA_031399375.1 Paraoceanicella sp. | reverse complement strand
CTGCTCGCCGCCGAGCGTCGTGAGCTCCGTGCCGTCGAACTTCACCGAGCCCGCCGTCGGCTTGTAGAGCTGGAGGATCATCGCGCGGGCGATGGCGATGCGCTGGCGCTGGCCGCCCGAGAACTCGTGCGGATAGCGGTGCATCACGCCCGGGTCGAGCCCGACCTCGGTCAGGATCCGCGCCACCCTGTCGGTCTCGCCCGCGCCGAGCCCGTGCACCCCGAGCCCCTCCGCGACGATCTGCTCCACCGACATGCGCGGGCTCAGCGAGCCGTAGGGGTCTTGGAACACCATTTGCATATCGCGCCGCAGCGGCCGCAGTTCGCGGTTGCGCAGGCCCTGGATGTCGCGCCCGAGGAACGCGATCGGCCCCTCCGACGCGATCAGCCGCATGATGGCGAGCCCGAGCGTGGTCTTGCCCGACCCGCTTTCGCCCACCACGCCCAGCGTCTCGCCGGCCCGGACGCGCAGGGTCGCCGCGTTCACCGCCTGCACATGCCCGACCGTGCGGCGCAAGAGCCCGCGCTTGATCGGAAACCACACGCGCAAGCGATCGGTCTCGACCACCGTCGCCGCCCCCGCCGCCACGGGCTCGGGCCGGCCGGCGGGCTCGGCCGCCAGCAGCTTGCGGGTGTAGCGATGGCGGGGCGCGGCGAAAATCGCCTCGGTCGGTCCGGTCTCGACGATCTCGCCGCCCTGCATCACCGCCACCCGGTCGGCGACGCGGCGCACGATCCCGAGGTTGTGGGTGATGAACAGCATCCCCATGCCGCGCGCCCGTTGCTGATCGGCGAGCAGCGTCAGGATCTGCGCTTGGATGGTGACGTCGAGCGCGGTGGTCGGCTCGTCGGCGATCAGGATGTCGGGGTTGTTCGCGAGCGCCATGGCGATCATCACCCGCTGGCGCTGGCCGCCCGACAGCTGATGCGGATAAGCCCCGAGGCGCGTTTGCGGATCGCGGATGCCCACCTGGGTCAACAGCTCGACGATCCGCGCCGTCGCGGCTCTCCCGGCGATCCCCTGATGCAGCGCCAGGCTCTCGCCGATCTGCTTCTCGATGGTGTGCAGCGGATTGAGCGAGGTCATCGGCTCCTGAAAGATGAAGCTGATGTCGTTGCCGCGCACCCGCAGCAGGGTGGCCTCGTCGGCGCGCGTCATCTCCGCGCCGCGATAGACCACCGAACCGGTCACGTCGGCGTTGTCGGGCAAAAGGCGCACGGTCGCGAGCGCCGTCACCGATTTGCCCGAGCCGCTCTCGCCGACGATGGCGAGCGTCTCGCCGGCGTGCAGATCGAAACTGACGCCGCGCACGGCCTCGGTGCGCGCCCCGCCCTGCACGAAATCGACCCGCAGGTCACGGACCGTCAGGATCGCGTCGCCGGCGGGATGGCGGCCCGTGTCCTTCATCGAAACGTCTTGCGCGGGTCGAAGGCGTCGCGGACGCCCTCGAAGATGAACACGAGCAGCGACAGCATGATCGCGAAGGTAAAGAATGCCGTGAATCCGAGCCAGGGCGCGTTCAACCGGTTCTTGCCCTGCAACGCCAGTTCGCCCAGCGACGGATAGGACGGCGGCAGCCCCAACCCGAGGAAATCGAGCGCCGCGAGGCCGCCGATGGCCCCGGTGATGATGAACGGCATCAGCGTCAGGGTCGCCACCATCGCGTTCGGCAGCAGGTGGCGGAACATGATCGTCGCGTCGCTCACCCCGAGCGACCGCGCGGCGCGGACGTATTCGAAATTTCGCGCCCGCAGGAACTCTGCCCGCACCACCCCCACCAGCGAGGTCCAGCTGAAAAAGGCGATCAACAGCGTCAGCAGCCAGAAGTTCATCGTGAAGATCGCGCTGAGGATGATGATGATGTAGAGGCTCGGCATGTTCGACCAGATCTCGACGATGCGCTGGAAAAACAAATCGACCCAGCCGCCGAAATAGCCCTGGCAGGCGCCGGCGACCACCCCGATCAGCGAAGAGATCACCGCCACCACCAGCGCGAACAGCACCGAGATCCGGAACCCGTAGATCACCCGCGCCACCACGTCGCGGGTCTGGTCGTCGGTCCCGAGCCAGTGGTTGCGGTCGGGGGCCGAGGGCGCGCTCGCCACCCCGTAATTGATCGTGTTGTAGCTGTAGGGAATGAGCGGCCAGATCGTCCGGCCGGGATTGGCGATCACCGTCCCGTCCACCGAACCGCTCGCCACCTGCGCCAGCACGCCTTCGGGATCGTCGAGGCAGGCCGCGAGCCCGCCCGTCGCGATCAGGCAGCGCACCTCGGGCGCATGATACTCCGCCTCGGTCTGGAACTCGCCGCCGAAATCCGCCTCGGAATAGAACGAGAAGACCGGGAACCGCCATTCCCCGTCGAACCGGACCGCCAGCGGCCGGTCATTGGCGACGAATTCGGCGCACAGCGTGACGAGAAAGATGGCGAGAAAGATCCAGAGCGACCAGAAGGCGCGCCCGTTGGCCCGGAAATTCGCGAGGCGCCTGCGCTGCAGCGGGTTGAGGCGCATCACGTCTCCCGGCTCTCGAAATCGATGCGCGGATCGACGTAGACATACGTAAGGTCCGACAGCAGTCCCACCACCAGCCCCATCAGCCCGAAGACGTAGAGCGTGCCGAAGACCACGGGATAATCCCG
>JANNOT010000181.1:0-6548 GCA_031399375.1 Paraoceanicella sp. | reverse complement strand
AGCGCCTGAGAAAACGCGGCGCCTCCATCGCGCTCGAGGCGGCGAACCCGGCCTACGAAACCTGCGTCTACGGCGCCGACCAGGTCAAGATCCAGGGCCGCATGGTGGGGTTGATCCGCACCTGCTGACAGTCCGGCGGTGCCTAAGCCCCGGGCGCCCGACAAGTCGCCCCATCCCAGTCGCGGGTGAACCCTTACGGCAACCGCACACACGCCGCCCATCTCCCCGGTAGCCGGACCCGGGTGATGCGGCGTGGCCCTGCCCCGCCAGGTGCAGTCGCCCCGCACGCGAGGATCCCTCGTCACTCCCCTGCCGCAGGCTCGGGGTCCATTGCGGCAGCCGCGCGGGCGCGCAGCGCGGCACCAGCGGCGAGTGGCAGCGGCCCGCCGGTCCAGGGGCGCAGGCCAGCCGCATCGGCGGCGGCGATCGCCACCAGGTCATCCCCCTTCAGGCTGAGCGCGATGCTGCCCGCACGGCGCAGGCTCGGCCCGTCCAGCACCCGGCAGGGTCCGGGCGGATCGCCCGCCATGCCCCCCGCCATGCCGGGGGCGATCAGCAGCACCTTCGCACCGCAAAGCGCGCGTAGCGCCATCGGATCGGGCTGGCGCGCCGTCACGACGGTCACCGACCAGCTGCCGACCTGCGCGGTACCGCCGCCCGCGTCGCGGGTTAGGCCGGGGCGCGCCGCTGCCGTCTCCACCTCCACCCGGTCGCCATCGGCCGCAAGCCACTGTTCGGCCAGGAACCGGTCGCGCCGGGCGGTCAGGATCGCCCGGCCCTCGGGCCCCATCACCCCGACCTGAAGGCCGGAGGCCGCCACGAGCACGTCCGGCCGGGCGCCGGTCAGCGCCCACCAACCGATCCCCCCGGCAATCGCGATCAGCCCGATCAGCCGCCAGCGCCCCGACCAGAGAAGCAGCCAGCACCCCCCGAGCGCGATGGGCACCAGGACAGGGGCCAGGGTCGCGGGCACAGCGCGCACCGCGCCCGGCAGTGCCGCGACCCAGTGGGCGATGTCGAGCGTGAGGTCGACCCCCCAGCCCGCCGCGACCAGCGGCCAGGCATGGAGCCCGACGGGGGTGAGCGCCACCGCCACCAGGCAGAGCGGCATGATCCAGAGCCCCATCAGCGGCACCGCGAGCATGTTGGCGATCAGCCCGTAGCTCGCACTGGTATGGAACGCATAGGCCGCAAAGGGTGCGGTGGCGCTGCCCGCGACCAGCGAGGTCATCGCCGTCATCCCCACCTGCCCCAGGACGCCCCGCCCCGCGAGACCCCAGCCCCGCGCAGCCAGCCATTCGAAGGCTGCCACGATGGCGACCGTGGCGGCAAAGCTCATCTGGAACCCGACCTCCATCAGGCTTTCGGGCAAGAGGACGAGGATCAGCACCGCCGCCGCGGCGATCCCGCGCAGCGTGATCGCGGGCCGGTCGAGCAGGACCGCCCCCAGCATGACCAGCACCATGAGATAGGACCGCTGCGCCGCCACATCCGCGCCCGAGAGCAGGAGATAGACCAGCCCCGCCGCCATTGCCGTCACCGCCGCAAGCTTCTTGGTCGGCAGCCGCAGCGCCACCGCGGGGACAAGCGCGAGCCCCACCCGCACGACGACGAAGATGATGCCGGTCAGAAGCCCCATGTGAAGACCGGAGATCGAGAGCAGATGCGCAAGGCTCGAGATCCGCAGCGCCTCGGTATCCGCGGGCGGGATGGCCGAGCGGTCCCCCACGAGGATCGCGGCGGTAAAGCTGCCGGTCGCCCCGGGCAGGACCGCGCGGATCGCGTCCGCCGCGGCCTGGCGGGCGGAGGCGATGGCGATCAGCACGCCGTCCACCCGGCCCGGCGCTGCGGGAGCGATGCGCAGCACCGCCCCCTCGGCCGTGCCGATCCCCCCGAGCCGGTCGAACCAGGCGATCCGGCGAAAGTCGAACCCCCCGGGCTCCACCGGGGCCCCCGGCGCCGAGAGCCGGGCATGGACCGTGACCCAGGCCCCCGGCCCGGGTAGCGTGCCGCGCGGCGGATCGGATACGGTGATGCGCAGGCGGGCGGGCGTCGCCTCGGGCGCGAGCCCGTGGATGGTCACCCGGTCGAGCAGGAGCCGCGGCGCCCCCCGCGCGGTGCGGGTCAGATCCCGCACCCGCCCCTCGACCGTCGCGACGATCGGGCTGGCCAGGACCGGGGCCGCCACGCGCTGCGTGCGCACCTGCGCCAGACCGAACCCGAGGGTCGCGGCAAGCAGGGCGAGCGCAAGGACCCCGGCCCCGTAGCCTGCGCGCCGCGCGAGCCGCCAGAGGCCGAAGGCAAACCCCGCCGCCCCCAGCGCGACGGCCACCGGAGGCTCGACCGGGAGGCCGAAATAGAGCGCGATACCGCAGGCGAGACAGACCGGGACCCAGAGCGGCAGCTGCGACCGCTCGGCAAAGCACACCCGGTCGAGCGCCGCCAGACAGTCCGCCAGTCCCACCGCCCCTGTCCTTTTGCCACGAACCGGCCCATAACATCGCGGCCACAAAACAGCGCATAGGTTAATCGAACATGAACAGCGGTCCCGCGGTAACGCGCTTTGCACCCTCGCCGACAGGCTTCCTGCATATCGGCGGCGCACGGACGGCGCTGTTCAACTGGCTCTACGCCCGCCACCATGGCGGGACCTTCCTGCTGCGCATCGAGGACACGGACCGCGAGCGCTACACGCCCGCCGCCGCCCAGGCGATCCTCGACGGGCTCACCTGGCTCGGGCTGCACTGGGATGGCCCCGCGATCAGCCAGTTCGCCCGCGCCCCCCGGCACCGCGAGGTGGCCGAGGCGATGGTCGCCCGGGGGACCGCCTATCGCTGCTATGCCACGCGCGACGAGATCGAGGCGTTCCGCGAGGCCGAGCGCGCCGCGGGCCGCCCGCCGCTCTTCCGCTCGCCCTGGCGCGACCCTTCGGGCCCGGCCCCGGACGCCCCCTTCGTCATCCGCCTGAAGGCTCCCCAGACCGGGGAGACTGCAGTCGAGGACCGGGTGCAGGGCCGCGTCGTCTGGAAGAACGACACGCTCGACGACCTCATCCTCGTGCGCTCCGACGGGGTGCCCACCTACATGCACGCGGTCGTGGTGGACGATCACGACATGGGCGTGACCCAGGTCATCCGCGGTGACGATCACCTGACCAACACCGCCCGCCAGACCCTGATCTACCAGGCGATGGACTGGGCCCCGCCCGGCTTCGCCCATATCCCGCTGATCCACGGACCCGATGGCACGAAGCTCTCCAAGCGCCACGGCGCGCTGGGGATCGAGGCGTACCGCGACATGGGCTATCCGCCCGTGGCCATGCTGAACTACCTCGCGCGGCTGGGGTGGAGCCACGGGGACGACGAGGTGTTCTCGACCGCGCAGGCGGTGGAATGGTTCGACCTGTCGGGCGTCGGGCGGTCGCCGTCGCGGCTCGACCTGAAGAAACTCGACAACATCTCGGGCCAGCATATCCGCGCGATGGCCGATGGGGCGCTGCTGGCCGAGGTGCTGTCACTTCTTGCGGCGCAGCAGAAACAATTGCCCGATCCCCACCGGGAGGCACAGCTCCTGGCCGCGCTGCCCGGGTTGAAAGAGCGGGTAAGGACGCTGACGGAACTGATTGATATGGCGTCCTATATCCTGCATCCCCGACCCGTCCCGATCGATCCCCGGGCGGCCGAGCACCTGACCGGAGAGACCCCCGCCCTGCTCGCCCGGTTGACTGAGCGGTTGCAGCATGTAAGTTGGAGGAAGGATGTTCTGGAGGCGGAAACGACCGCCTTTGCCGAAGCGGAGGGGACCAAACTCGGCAAGATCGCCCAGCCGCTGCGGGTCGCCCTGACCGGCCGCACCGTCTCGCCCTCGGTCTTTGACGTGATGGTAACCCTGGGACGCGAAGAAAGCCTGGCCCGCCTCGCTGATGCCACCGGCGGGCGGACCGGCTGACCCGCCCCGAACCCGGGGCCGATGGTGCAGGATCCGGGGGCGCCCGCCGCCCGGATGCGAGACAGGAACGATCCATGGCCTACACCGCGACTGCCGCGACCCTCACCCTCGACGACAAGACGGTGACCCTGCCGCTGATCCATCCCAGCCTCGGCCCCGACGTCCTCGACATCCGCAAGCTCTATGCCGAACTGGACGTGTTCACCTTCGATCCCGGCTTCACCTCCACCGGCGCGTGCGAAAGCGGCATCACCTTCATCGACGGGGACAAGGGCGAGCTCCTGTATCGCGGCTATCCCATCGAGCAGCTGGCCGAGAAATCCTCGTATCTGGAGGTGTGCTATCTCCTCCTGAACGGCGACCTGCCCGACGCGGCGGCGCTCAAGGAATTCACCGGCAGCGTCACACGCCACACGATGTTGCACGAACAGATGCAGTACTTCTTCCGCGGGTTCCGACGCGATGCGCATCCCATGGCCGTCACCTGCGGGGTGGTGGGTGCAATGTCGGCGTTCTACCACGATTCGACCGACATCAACGATGCCTACCAGCGCCATGTCGCCACGATCCGCCTCATCGCAAAGCTGCCGACCATCTGCGCCTGGGCGTACAAGTATTCGATCGGCCAGCCCTTCGTCTATCCGCGCAACGATCTCGACTATGCTGCGAATTTCCTGCACATGTGCTTCGCGGTCCCCGCCGAACCCTACGAGGTGAACCCGATCCTGGCGCGCGCCATGGACCGGATCTTCACCCTGCACGCCGATCACGAACAGAACGCCTCGACCTCGACCGTCCGGCTCGCGGGGTCCTCGGGCGCCAATCCCTTCGCCTGTATCGCGGCGGGGGTCGCCTGCCTCTGGGGTCCGGCCCATGGCGGCGCCAACCAGGCCTGTCTGGAGATGCTGCGGGAAATCGCGACGCCCGACCGCATTCCCCATTTCATCGACCGGGCGAAGGACAAGAACGACAGCTTCAGGCTCATGGGGTTCGGCCACCGGGTCTACAAGAACTTCGACCCGCGGGCGAAGGTCATGCAGCAGACGGCCAAGGAGGTGCTCGGCCTGATGGGGGTTGCGAACAACCCCCTGCTCCAGGTCGCGCAGGAACTGGAAAAGATCGCCCTGTCGGACGCCTACTTCATCGAGAAGAAGCTCTATCCGAACGTCGATTTCTATTCGGGCATCATCCTGGAGGCGATGGGCTTCCCCACGTCGATGTTCACGCCCATCTTCGCGCTCGCGCGCACCGTGGGCTGGATTTCGCAGTGGAAGGAGATGATCGAGGAGCCGGTGCAGCGCATCGGCCGGCCCCGCCAGCTCTATACCGGTGCCAAGCACCGCGATTACGTGGATGTCGGGCACCGCTGAGCGATGGGGAAATCCACGGACCGGGTGGCGGCCGCGGCGGCTGGACTGGGGCTGGACATCCAGCTGCGGGAGATGTCCGACAGCACCCGCACGGCCGAGGAGGCCGCTGCGGCCTGCGGCTGCGCCGTCGACCAGATCGTGAAATCCCTGGTCTTTCGCGGCGAGAGCGGTCGGTTGCATCTTCTGCTCGTGGCGGGGGGAAACCGGGTCGATCCGACGCGGGCCGCGGCACTGGTGGGCGAGCCGTTGGGGCGGGCCGATGTCGACGAGGTGCGCCGCCGCACGGGATTCGCCGTGGGCGGCGTGGCCCCGATCGGGCATCTTGAGCCGCCGGTGGTCTGGATGGACCCCCGGCTCTTCGATTTCGACCTGGTCTGGGCCGCGGCGGGATCGCCGCGCGCGGTGTTCGCGGTCGGCCCCCGCGCGCTTCAGGCCGCAACGGGGGCGGTGGTGGGAGAGCTTACGCTCTAGCGCCGAGCACCCGCAGCACCGCCTCGGCCGCCCGGTCAGCGGGGGGCGGACCCCCCCGGCCCACCGCATCCATTGCCTGCCCCATCGCCGCCCGCTGCGCCGCAGCACCCGTCCCGCTCAGCAACGGGATCAGCGCACCGGCGAGTGCGTCGGGCGTGCAGCGCTCCTGGAGGAATTCGGGGACCACCTGGCTCTCTGTCAGCAGGTTGACCAGGTTCCCGGTCCGCACCCGCACGAGCTGGCGCACCACCAGCGCGGTGAGCGGATGGACGCGGTAGGCCGCAACCATCGGGCAGCCCATGGCGGCAAGCTCCAGCACCACCGTGCCCGAGGCGGCGAGCGCCGCGTCGGAGGCGGCGAAGGCCGTGAGCTTTGCCGCGTCATCCCCCGGGGTCAGAAGCTGCGGCGTGACGGGCCAGCCCGCGACCGCCGCGGCAACCTCGCCCGCCACGTTCGGGGCCACGGGGATGACGACGCGCAGATCCGGGACCGCGACCGCGAGCCGCCCGAGGGCCGCCCCGAATATCGGGGCAAGCCGGGCGACCTCGCTCCGGCGGCTTCCCGGCAGCACGGTCAGGAGCGGGCCGGGGCCGTAGCCCGCCCGCGCCACCTCCCGCGGGATCCGCGGCAGCGCCGCGACCGGGTGGCCCACGAAATCGCAGCCCATCCCCGCCGCGGTCATGTAGGGCGGCTCGAAGGGGAGGAGCGCCAGCACGTGATCCACGCTCTGCGCCATCAGCCGCGCCCGCCCGGGCCGCC
>JANNOT010000140.1:0-5203 GCA_031399375.1 Paraoceanicella sp. | reverse complement strand
CCCGTGCTCCATGACGGGGCGCTGCTCTATCTCGGCGATTGCCACGGGCGGCAGGGGGATGGAGAGCTTTGCGGCGTGGCTGTCGAGATGGCCGCGACTGCCACCATCCAGGTGGACCTGATCCGGGGCTGGCCCATCCCGGGTGTGCGGTTGGAGACGGCGGATTTGATCATGTCCATCGGCTCCGCCCGCCCGATGGAGGATGCCGCGCGCATGGCCTACCGCGATCTCATCCGCTGGCTGGTCGCCGATTACGGCTATGACGAGACCGAGGCCTATTTCCTCTGCACCCAGGCCGGGCGCGTGCGCCTGGGCAACATGGTCGATCCGAAATACTCGATGGGCGCGTCGATGGCCAAAGCCTATCTGGGCTGAGCCTGCGGCGCGAAGGGGGACAGGCATGGATCTGGGGCTGAGGGGGCTGCGCGCGCTGGTGACGGGCGGGACGAAGGGAATCGGGCGGCACTGCGCCGAGATCTTCGCGGCCGAGGGCGCCCATGTGGCGATCTGCGCGCGCAATGGCGAGGAGGTGGCGCAGACCGTCGCCGTGCTGCGGGGGATGGGCGTGACCGCCCAGGGCTCTGCCGTCAACGTGGCGGACAAGGCGGCGCTGGAGGGGTGGGTGGCCGAGGCCGCGCGGGCCCTCGGCGGCATCGACATCGTGGTGGCGAATGTCTCGGCGCTCGCGGTCGCGGATGACGAAAGCGCCTGGGTCGCAGGGTTCAACACCGACATGCTGCACACCGTGCGGGTCGTGAACGCCGCGCTCCCCTGGCTCGAACATTCCAAGGCCGGGGCGATCTGCGCCGTCTCGTCGGTGTCGGGGCGCGAGATCGACTTCACAGGGCCGGCCTATGGCGCGTTCAAGGCGGCGTTGGTGCACTACACCCAGGGTCTCGCCTATCGCCTTGCGCCGAAGATGATCCGCGCCAATGCCGTCTCGCCCGGCAACACGTATTTCGACGGTGGCATCTGGCAGGAGATCGAGCGCGACATGCCCGACCTGTTCGCGCAGGCGCTCGCGCTGAACCCGACCGGCCGGATGGCGCGGCCGGAGGAGATCGCGCGGGGCGTCGTCTTCCTCTGCTCGCCCGCCTCGTCGTTCACCACCGGCACCAATCTTGTCATCGACGGGGCGCTGACCAAGGGGGTGCAGCTGTGATCACGATCACCGCCGTCATCCGCGCCAAGCCCGGGCAGGCCGGGGCGCTGAAGGCGGCGCTGCTCGACGTCGCGGCCCATGTCGCGACCCACGAGCCCGGGACGGTGGACTTCTACCTGTCCCAGAGCGTCGCCGATCCCCATGTGCTGACGACCTATGAGCGGTTCGTGGACGAAGCCGCCAAGGATCGGCACAACGGCTCGCCCGCCGTGGCCCGGTTCTTCGAGGTGGGCGGCCCGCTGATCGACGGACCCGTGGTGCTGGAGACCTGCGTCGAATTCTGGGTGCGTCCGCGCAACTGATGCGCCGCCGAATCCGTTGACCTTGCAAGGCCCGCCATGGCACCCAGACGCCGGGATGCGGACGACGGGTCGGGGGACGCGGGATAGTGGAACAGCGGCAGGTCCGGGCCTTCGGGACGATGGCGGACGGGGCGCCGTCGCTCCGGCGCGTGGCGGTCATCGACGTCGGCTCGAATTCGGTCCGGCTCGTCGTCTTTGACGGCATCGCGCGCAGCCCGGCCTATTTCTACAACGAAAAGGTGCTGTGCGGGTTGGGCCGCGGCCTCGCCGAATCCGGGCGCCTGCATCCCGAGGGCAAGGAGCGTGCGCGTGCCACCCTGCGCCGGTTCGCGGCGCTGGCCGAACGGATGCGCGTGAGCGCGGTCGAGGCGGTGGGAACGGCTGCGGTGCGCGAGGCCGTGGACGGACCCGCCTTCGTCGAGGAGATCGCGCGCGACACCGGGATCGTGATCCGCATCGCCTCGGGCGATGACGAGGCACGGCTGGCGGCCCAGGGCGTGCTCCTGGGCTGGCCCGATGCCGAGGGGATCGTGGTGGACATGGGCGGTGCGTCGATGGAGATCGCGCGGCTGTCGGGCGGCGAGGTCGGCGCCCGGGTGACCACCCCGCTCGGTCCCCTGCACCTGCGCGACCGCGGGCTGACCCCCGACGGCCTGCGCGCGCTGATCGACGCGCATCTGCGCGAGGCGCGCGATGCCGTGCCCGGGCCGGTGCCCGAGATCTACCTCGTCGGCGGGTCGTGGCGCGCGTTGGGGCGGGTGCACATGGCGCGCTCGGGCTACCCGCTCGCCGTGCTGCACGAATACGAGATGGAGCCCGAGCAGCTGCGCTCCGAAGCGCTCTGGATGACCCGCCAGACGCCGGAAGCGCTCGATGCGCTATCGGATATCTCCGCCGCCCGGGCCGAGGTCCTGCCGCTCGCCGCCGCGGTGCTCGAACGCCTGATCGCCTGCTTCCAGCCCGACCGGGTTGCCGTATCGGCCTACGGTCTGCGCGAGGGGCTGCTCTACGGTCACTTGACCCCCGAATTGCGCGCGCTCGATCCGCTGATCGAGGCGTGCCGGTTCCACGAGGCATCCTCGGCCCGCTTCCCCGGTTTTGGCGCGGAGCTGTTCGCCTGGGTCCGTCCGCTGCTCGAGGGATTCACCCCCGCGCAACTGCGCCTGTCCGAGGCCGCGGCGCTGCTCCATGACGTGAACTGGCGCGTCCACCCCGATTACCGCACGGACATGGGGTTCGAGACGGTGACCCGCGCCTCGCTCGGCGGCATCGACCATGCCGGGCGCATCTTCATCGGGCTGGCGCTCTATCACCGCTACAAGAGCGGCAAGCGCGGCTGGCAGGCCGAGGCTGCCGCGCGCCTGCTCACCCCCGCCCAGCAGGCGGCGTCCGAGGTGCTGGGGCGCGGGCTGCGGCTCGGCGCCATGTTGTCGGGTTCGGCCCCCGGCGGTCTCGAGGATGCGCCGCTGCGGCGCGATGGCGGGCAGCTGATCCTGACGCTGGGGCCGCGGATGGCCGATCTTGCGGGCGAGGTCGTGGAGAAGCGCCTCGTCTCGCTCGCCCGGTCGATCGGGGCCGAGGGGCGGATCGTCATCGGCTGAGCCGGTCGGCGCACCCTCCGGCGCGCCAAACGAAAACGGTTCGCTCTCTGGCGAACCGTTTCCTTCCCCTAGACTTGAGCCTGTGTTCGGCCATGTGAATCTACGCAACGCCCCGTTCGTCGTCAGCACGAAATTGCGGCAAACGCTGGTTTTTCTGCACAATCGGGTGGTTTTCCCTGCTACACCCGCAAATTGTTTCGCAACCGCGAAGGAAATGCGGCGCCGCATCCCAAGCTGCGCCCTGTGCATCGTTTCATCTCGCACTTGCCGCATATCGCCTTTTTCCCGCCCTGCGCTCGCCCAAGACGCTCCCGGGGGGCTGATTCGCGGCCCTGGCCCTGCCTTGCGCGCGGTGGCCTTTGCGCCTACACCCGGGCGGCTGCTGCACAGAGGATCGCCATGCGCCTGACCCGCTATTTCCTGCCCGTGCTCAAGGAAACCCCGGCCGAGGCGCAGGTGGTCTCGCATCGGCTGATGCTGCGCGCGGGCATGATCCGGCAGGCCTCCGCGGGGATCTATTCCTGGCTGCCGATGGGGTTCAATGTCCTGCGCCGGATCGAGGAGATCGTGCACCAGGAGCAGGTCCGCGCGGGGCACCTGCCGCTCCTCATGCCCACGATCCAGTCCGCCGATCTCTGGCGCGAAAGCGGCCGCTATGACGATTACGGGCTCGAAATGCTGCGCATCAAGGACCGGCACGCGCGCGACATGCTCTATGGCCCGACCAACGAGGAGCTGATCACCGACATCTTCCGCGCCTCGGTCGCCTCGTACCGCGAGCTGCCCAAAACGCTCTACCACATCCAGTGGAAGTTCCGCGACGAGGTGCGCCCGCGTTTCGGGGTGATGCGCGGGCGCGAGTTCCTGATGAAGGACGGCTATTCCTTCGACATCTCGCGTGACGCGGCGATCCATGCCTTCAACCGCCACCTGGTAAGCTACCTGCGCACCTTCGAGCGGCTGGGGCTGAAGGCCGTGCCGATGAAGGCGGATTCGGGTCCCATCGGGGGGGATTATTCCTATGAATTCCTCGTGCTGGCCCAGACGGGCGAGTCGGAGGTGTTCCTCGACCGCGCCGTCGTGGACCTGACCCTGGGCGATCGCGCGGTGGATTTCGACGACATCGCCCAGGTGGACGGGATCGTGCGCGACTGGACCACCCCCTATGCCCGGACGGACGAGACCCACGATCCCGCCGCCTTCGCCGCGGTGCCTGCGGACCGGCAGGTGACCGCCCGCGGGATCGAGGTCGGACATATCTTCTATTTCGGCACGAAGTATTCGGCCCCCCTGAACGCCGTCGTGGCGGGACCGGACGGCGCGAAGGTGCCGGTCGAGATGGGGTCCTACGGCATTGGCATCAGCCGGCTCGTCGCCGCGATCATCGAGGCGAGCCATGACGACCGCGGCATCATCTGGCCCGAAAGCGTGGCACCGTTCGGCGTGGGCCTCGTGAACCTCAAGCAGGGGGATACGGCGGCGGATGCGGCCTGCGAGGATCTCTATGCCCGGCTGACCGCGGCCGGGGTGGACGTGCTCTACGACGACCGCGACGAGCGGGCGGGGGCGAAGTTTGCCACCATGGACCTGATCGGCTGCCCGTGGCGGGTCACCGTCGGGCCCCGGGGCTTGGCGGCGGGGGTGGTCGAGCTTACGTCGCGGGCAACGGGCGAAAGCGTGGAGCTGGCGCCCCAGGATGCGGTCGCACGGGTGGCGGAGCGGTTCCGCACCCTCTGAGGGGGACACCAGATGGCGGGCGCTGCACCCTTTGCGGGCTACGAATGGCTGATCGCCTGGCGCTACCTGCGCGCGCGGCGGCGCGAGGGCGGCGTCAGCGTCATGACATGGATCAGCCTGGTCGGGATCACCCTCGCGGTCTTCGCGCTGATCGCGACCCTCGCCGTCCGCTCGGGGTTCCGGGCCGAATTCACCGAAAGCATCCTCGGCGCCAACGCCCATGTGGCGCTCTACGGGTCGGAAGGCGGGCGCATCGGGCGGGTGCGGGATTTCGACGCCGTGACCGCGGCGGTCCGCGCGGTGCCCGACGTGACCCGCGCCGCCCCCACCGTGCGGGCCCAGGTCATGGCGACGGCCAATGGCCGCAACGCAGGGGTCGAGGTGCTGGGCCAGCGGCGCGA
>JANNOT010000134.1:0-21976 GCA_031399375.1 Paraoceanicella sp. | reverse complement strand
CGAAGACCTGCCGGAACGCCGCCGCCATCGCCTGGTGCAGCGCATTGCCGGGCTCATAGCGGGTGAGCAGGATGCGCAGGTCGAGAAAGGCCTTGGGCAGCACTGGCCCTCCCGATGGAAACGACCCCGCCCCGGCGGCGAGATCGCCGAGCGCCTCGGCCAGCTGGCCCAGAAACGAGGTCGTGCTGTCATATTCCCAGTACCCGGGACCCGAGGGGATCAGGAGGAGGTCGGCGGCAAAGACCGCATTCATCGACTGGTACCCGATGGCGGGCGGGCAGTCGAAGAAGACGAGGTCATAGGCGTCGGGCGGCAGCGCGTCGAGAAACCGCGAGACGGCGGCGAAAAACGTCCAGTCGGGGTTGAGATGACGGTACTGGGCCGAGGCGAACTCGACGAAGGCCGCGTTGGCGCAGGACGGGATCAGGTCGATGGTGGGCCAGGAGGTGGGCTTCACGAAATCCTCGCGTCGGAGCGCCTCGAGCCCGAGGCCCGCGAGGCTGTCGGGCAGGCGGCGCCGGGGCAGGGCGGCGCCGCTCTCCGCCCCTACGGGGCCCGCGTTCATCCGCGCGGTCTCGCGGATCAGGTCGCGGGCGAGGATGCCCCAGACCGTGTGCTCCTCGGCCACATCGGTCAGGCCCATGGCGTGGGAGAGCGTGGCCTGGGGGTCGAAATCGACCGCGAGCACCCGGTAGCCGTCCAGCGCCGCGGCATGGGCGAAATGCAGCGCGACGGTGGACTTGCCCGCCCCGCCCTTGAAATTCGCGATGGCGGTGCGCAGTGCGCGCTTGGCCGCGGGGCGGGGCGGCAGGAGCGACCGGCCCCCGGGGCGCAGGCGGCGGCGCAGGACCCCGATCTCCTCCAGGCTGAACCAGCGCTGGCGCCCGTCGGGGGCGACCTCGCCCGCGGGCAGGGTGGGGTCGGCCGCGAGGCGCCCGCGGAAGGTCGACTGGTTGAGCTTGAGGATCAGTTCCGCCACCTCCCAGGACGAAAACCGCCGCAGGGTCTTCACCTCGCCCGGCGAATAGGTCTGGCGGCGGATATGGCCCTGCATGCGCAGGGATTGGGTGCGCAAGGCAGCCAGATCGGCATGGGTGATCATTCGCCCCCCCCTCCCGAGGAGACGTTGTTCGCTCCTCGTGCCGATTCTACGCCGGGACGTGGTGAAAGGCAAAGCCTCTGCGCCCTACCACACCTTGGGGTCCGGAAAGCCGAAAGCCCAGCCCCTCGCAGGGGCCGGGCCGGGTGTCAGCGTCGTTGGGGTGCCACCCCGGATCTGCGTCGTTAGGCGCTCAGCGCCGTGGGCAGGGGATCGGGGGGCGCGAGATAGGCCGCGAGGATCTGGGCGATCTGATCGAGGCGCGCGATCACCTCGCCCCCCGCCGGGGACGTGCCCGGCGCCCCTGCCGTGATCGTGCGGTCGATGTCGCGCAGGCTGGAGCGCAGGCCGCCCAGCATCAGCCGCAGGTTCCCGATCTCGGCGAAAAGCCGTGTGTCGAACCCCTCGGGCAGGGCCGCCGCCGGGGTGTCGAGCCCGCTCTCGGGACGGCGCTCAAGCCCGCCGTCAAGATGGCCATCGAAACGGTCAAGCAGGGCGGCGAGCCGCGCCTCGAGCCGGTCCGTCGCCGCCGCGAGCCCCTGGGCATCGCCGGGCGCGGGCAGCACGGCGCTCAGCGCCGGGGCAAGGTGGCGCGCAAGATCGGCCGCGAGATCCTCGAGCGACCCGGGCAGGACGGGCGGCTCGGCCCCGCCGGGGGCATCGAGATGGGCGAGGACCGACTGGAGCGCCGCGACCGTCTGCTGCAGGCGGCTGCGCTCGGGCCCGAGCGACTGCACGACCACCGCGGCGCGGGTCGAAAGGGTCTGGAGCGCCTCGGCCATCCGGTCGAGCCGACGCGACAGCGGCGCAAGGTCGACCGGCGCGCGTTCAGCCAGGGCGAGCACCCGCGCCCCGAGCCCCTCGAACCCCGCCTCGAGCCGGGCGGAACTGTCGAGGGCAGCAAGCGGGCCGGCCAGACCCGCGACCAGGTCCGCGACCAGAACCTCTGACAGCTCCCCGGGCAGTGCGGTCCGGGCAGCGGCGAGGTCGGTGCCGACCGCCGCCACCTGGGCCGAAAGCCCCGCAAGATCGGCCGGGGCGAGCAGCGGGCGTGCCGAAAGCCCCGCCAGGCTCGCGAGCACCGGGGCGAGCGCGTCCGACAGCCCCGGCGCCGCCGCGGCGGCCAGGGCCTCGAGCCGCGCGGCCAGATCCGCGATCCCCGGGCGGGCATCGGGCAGCGGGCGCGCGGCCAGATCCGCGATCCGTTCCGCCAGCGCCGCGACGGCGGGGGCGGGATCGGGCAGGGCCCCGATCCGGTCGGCGATCCGGTCGGCCATCGCCGCGAGCTCAGGCCGCAGGTCGACCACCGGCCGGGCGGCGAGCGCGGCAAGCTCGGCCGACAGCGCTTCGAGCGCCGGGGCATGATCGGGCAGGGGGCGCGCGGCAAGTGCCGCAAGCTCCCCGGCGATCCCGGCAAGGGCCGCATCGGGCAGGGGCCGGGCCGCAAGGGCCGCGATCTCGTCCGCGATCCCCGCCAGCACCGGCACGGGATCGGCACGCCCGGCAAGTGCGGCCACTCCCGCCCCGATCTCCGCCAGGGCGGCGGCGGGATCGGGCAGGGGGCGCGCCGCCAGATCCTCGATCCGCGCGGCAAGCGCCATCAGCGCGGGCTCGGGATCGATCGCGGGGCGCGCGGCGAGATCCTCGATCCGCGCGGCAAGTTCCAGCAGCTGGGGCACGGGCCGGGTGGCGAGCGTGTCGATCCGTATCCCGAGGGGGGCGAGATCGGGCTCGGGCCGGGCGGCGAGCGCGTCGAGCGCGCTGCGCAGGATCGCCATGTCCGAGGCGAGCGTCTCGACCCGGGCCGAGAGGGGGGCGAGGCCGCGGCCGAACTGGGCCGCATCGATCCCCTCGCGCCGGTTCAGATGCGCCTCGCCCAGCCGCAGCAGTGCCGCCTCGACCGCGCCGAGGCGCTGGTCGAGATCGGGCAGCTGGCGCTCGGTCTCGGCATGGCGCACCTGCATGCGCGCGATCGTGTCCTCGAGCGTTGCGGCATGGCCGTCGAGCCGGTGCATCAGATCCTGCATGCCCACGGCCATCCGGGCCATGCCTTCGGATTCCTGCCGGAACGAGGGAAGTGCCGCGGACGGGGCGAGGCGGGTCGCAATGGCCTCGATCCGGGCCAGGGCCTCGGCCTCGGGAACGCTCCCCGACGGGGGGCGCGCGGCGAGGAGCGTCTCAATCCGCTCCAGCCGGTCGGCCAGCGCCTGGCGATCCCCGGCATCCTCCGCCGACCGGGACGCGGCCTCGGCCGCACCGGCGCCGGCCACCGCCCGCACCGCATCCGCCATCCTGTCCGCGAGCGTTTCGGCAACCGTGTCGGCGAGCCGCGCGGCCACCCGGTCCACCTCCCGGCCGGTATCGGCCGAGGCCGTGGCGAGCGTGCCGACCGCGGTCGCGGCAAGGCTTTGGGTGGCAGCCGCGACCAGGGTCTCGGACACCGAGGCGAGGGTCCGGGCGGCAGCCTCGGCAGCGCGGGTCCCCGCGGCCTCGGCGGCCCGGGCAAGCGTCTCGGCCGCCGCCGCATCCATCCGGGGCTGGGACGCGGTGGCGCGCACGCGCTCGGTCAGACCGGCCAGGGCCTGATCGACCAGGCCCGTCAGCCGCTCGGCCGTCAGGCGCGCCGCGGCCACCGCATAGCCCGCATCGAGCACCGAGCGCAGGCCCGGGCCGGCGGCGGCCTGGGCGGCCCCGGCCAGTTCGCCCACGAGGATCAGCGCCTGGCCGTCGAGCGGGGCGAGCGTGGGGATCAGCGCGGGCGGCAGCGGGGCAAGCTCCACGGCGCCCGGGCGCGGGCCGCCGAAGAGCCGCTCGGCGATCGCCCCCGGCAGGGCCGCAAGCCGCTCGGGCCCGAGCCCCCCCGCCTCCACCCCGTAGGCAAAGGGCGAGAGGCGGAAGACCTGGCCCGGCACGAGCGCGCAGAGCGCGCCGAGCGTCGCCGTCTCGAGCGTGGCATCATCCGCGGCCGATCCGGAGAACGCGTCGGGATCGAGCATCAGCACGTGGCTGATCAGTCCGGCCCCCGCCAACTGGCCCGCAAGGTCCCCGATCTGGATATGTCCGTCCATCTCCCACTCCTGTCCGCGACCGGGGCCGGGGTCAGGCAGGACCGCCAAGGCTCGCCGATCTGTCGTCTGGCGGGGACGCTAGCAGCCAATTCCTGCCGATCTCTTAACCATGAGACGGATGATTAACCGCACCGGCAGGTGGTGCTTGACAGGACTGCGGGGGCCGCTCGCCGGGGCTCCGTGCGCGAACTTCGGCCCCGCGATCCGCGGATGGCGCCTGGCGCCGCGCAGCCCGGGGGTGTCGCGTCTTCTGTCTTCGCCATGGACAGTGGCAGCCTCAGGGATCCGGACCCTCCGCCGCCAGTGGCCGCCCGGCGCATTCCGGGGTGACGCATCGCGCCTTCCCCGCGGGGAAGGGGCAGCTACTGGACCAGGAAGTCGGCGTGCAGGGCGCCTGCGGTCTTGATCGCCTTGAGGATGTCGATCATGTCCCGCGGGCTGACGCCGAGGGCGTTCAGGCCCTCCACCAGTTCGGCGAGGGTCACGGATTCCTCGACGATGGCAAGCTCCGTGCCCTGGTCGGCCTGGATCTCCGCCTCGGTCCGCGGGACCACGATGGTCTCGCCGTTTTCCGAGAACGGGTTGGGCTGGGAGACGACGGGCGCCTCGCGCACCCGCAGGGTCAGGTTGCCTTGCGCGATCGCGACCCGGCTGACCCGCACGTCGTTGCCGAGCACGATGGTGCCCGAGCGCTGGTCGACCACGACCCGGGCGCGCTGGTCGGGCGTCACCTCGAGGTTCTCCAGCCGCGCCATCAGCTGGGCCGGGGCGAGCCCGGCCGAGGCGAGGTCGAGCTGGACCGTGCCGCTGTCCTGCATCCGGGCGATCTCGCGCCCGAGGCCCCGGTTGATCGCGCGCGCGATACGCTCGGCGGTGGTGAAGTCGGGGTCGCGCAGCGCGAGGCGCAGGGTCTGGAGCGTGGCGAAGTCGAAGTCGATCTCCCGCTCCACCCGCGCGCCGCCGGGGATGGTGCCGGCGGTGGGCACACCCTGGGTCACGGTTTCGGCGATCCCCTCGGCCACGATGCCGCCCGCGAGGATCGAGCCCTGGGCCACGGCATAGATCTGCCCGTCGGCGGCGTTGAGCGGGGTCATGACGAGCGTGCCGCCGAGCAGGCTCGAGGCGTCGCCGATGGCCGAGACGGTCACGTCGATCCGCCCGCCCGCGCGCGAGAACGGGGGCAGGGCGGCGGTCACCAGGACGGCTGCGACATTGCGGGGGCGGAACTGCTCGCCCGCCACGTTGATGCCGAGCCTCTCGAGCAGGTTCGAGAGCGCCTCCTCGGTGAAGGGCGAGTTTCGCAGGCCGTCCCCGGTGCCGTTCAGCCCGACGACGAGGCCGTAGCCCACGAGGTCGTTGCCCCGGACCCCGTCCACCTCCACCAGATCCTTGATCCGCGCCGGGGCCGCGAACGCGGTCCAGGGCGCGGCCAGGGCCAGGAGGACGAGGAGGAGGCGCACGAGAGGCAGGCGGGCGGGGGCTGCCGGGGTGCGGGGGGTCATGGGGCGGGCTACCTCAGGTAATTGATGAGCGACAGGTTCGCGAGGCGCGCAGTGGTGGCATAGATCGTCTCGAGCTGGGTCTCGAGCGCCTTGAACTCGGCCGCGCTCTCGTAGGCATCGGCCGCGCGCAGCTCGGTCCGGGCGATGTCGATCAGGCTGCGCTCTGCCTCCACCCGCGTCGCCGCCGCCTCGATGCGCTCCTGCTTCACGCCCAGATCCGCACGCACGTCCGTGACCTGGTCGCGGGCCGAAATGGCCCCGAGGGCGGCCCTGTTGAGCATCAGGTTGCTCGAGACGGGGGCTGCCCCGTAGCTGCTCTCGACCCCCATCACCGCGGTCGCGAGGCTCTGGAGCACGGCGCGCACCGCGTCGCTGTCGGCGCGCTCGGCGAAGGCGAGCCGCTCGCCAGGGCCGAGCTCTGCCGTGGGGGCATCCACGGCCGCGCCGAGGAAGGCCGAGGTGGCAAAGCCCCCCGCGGGATCGTTGAAATAGGTATCGATGGCCGCAAGCGCGTCGGCGGTATTGGTCGTGGCCGCGACCACAACCGCCACCTCGTTCAGGATCGTGTCGGCATCGCGCAGGGCGGGGCCGTCGACGGCGGCACCGGCGAAGAGGTTGCGCCCGGTGCTGTCACCGTTGATGGCCGCCACCGCCGCCTGCATCGCGCTGCGGGCACTGGCCGCGACGGTGCGCGCGGCGCTGTAGTCGCCCCGCTCGGTGGCGGCGAGCAGGTCGACGCCGACGGCATCCGCGGCGCGGCGGAGGGTGTCGAGGGTGGCCTGGGTCACCTCGGCCCGGGTCTCGGCGAGCGTGATGACGTTCTTGCGTTCCTCGAGCCGCGAGAGGCTCGCCTCAAGCGCCTGCAGGCGGCGCAGGTCGCCCCCCGCGGCCTCGACCAGGTCGGATTTCAGGCCCGTGTTCACCTCCTGGCTCACCCGGTTCAGCGCGGCCTTGGTCGTCCCGTGCTCGCGCGTCAGGCGCAGGTGGGACATCAGGTCGGGGACGATGGTGCTGCGCATGGGCTCAGATCTCCAGCAGGCGGTCGATCAGGGTCGAGACGACCGAGATCACGCGCGCATTGGCCGAATAGGCCTGTTCGATGAGCAGGAGGCGCTGCGCCTCCTGGTCGGTGTCGACGCCGGTCACGCCGATCTCGGCCTCGCGCATGATGGCCGTCTGGCCCTGGGCGTAGCTCGCCTCGGCCTCCTCGCGGCTTGCGGTATTGCCCACCACCGCGGCGATCTCGCCCGCGAGATCGGCGGCGCCGAACATGCCGATCACGCCGGTCGCGCCCGCCGCCGCGCGGTCCTCGACCAGCGCATCGGCGATGGCCCGCAGGAGCGTCTCGTCCCCCGCGAGGCCTTGGGTGGCGGCGGCCAGCCCGTCGCGCAGGCGCCAGAGCGCGCCACCCGCATCGGGATCGACGGCCGCGTTGACCGCGATGCGGCCCGCGAGCCCGACTTCCACGGTCGCATCGAAGGGGTCACCCGCATCGGTGAAGAGCCCCGCGCCACCCGCATCGGTATCGACCGCCTCCATGCGCTCCATCAGGTCGCGGGCGAAGGCGTCGATCTGGGCATCGGCCGCGGGCCCGGTCACGTCGCGCACGCGGAACGCGGCGGCAAGGGTGCCGCCGTCGAGCCGCCCGCCACCCTCGCCCACGGTGACATCCTTGGCGTTCAGGGTAAGGCCCGAGAGCCCGCCCGAGGCGAGGGTCATGTCGGCGGTGATGGTGGCCGTGGCGGTGAAGCCGATCTCGTAGGCCCGCCCGTCGAGCAGGGTGGCCCCGCCCGTGGAATAGACCGCGACCTGGTCGCCGTCGCGCCGGGCGACGCGGATCGGCACGATCAGGTTGACCTTGTCCAGCAGGCCCTGGCGCTGGTCCTCGAGTGCCGAGACATCGGCGCCCGCACTCGCGCGGATCTGGATTTCGCGGTTGATCTGCTCGATGGCCTGCAGGCTGGAATTCACCGTGTCGACCTTGGCCCGGATCGAGGCGTCGGCCTCGGTGCGCAGGCGGCGGGTCTCGGTCGAGATCTGGCTGATCTTCGCGGCCACGCTGCGGGCGGCGCCGAGCAGGCTTGCCTGGAGCGTGGTGGATTCGGGGCTTTCGGCCGCGCGCGTCACCGCGGTCTCGAAGGCGAGCAGGGTGGCGCCGAGCGCGCCCTCCGCCCCCGGCTCGCCATAGACCTGGGCGAGGCGCGCGGACGCCTCGGCCGCGATGTCCGCCGCCCCCCCGGTCGCATCGGCACGCCGGCGATCGGCGGTGGCGCGGGCGTCCGCGGCCCGCACGACCCCGTCGATCCGCACCCCGCCCCCCACGCCGTTCGCCCCCGCCGCGCTCAGGGCCAGCTCGCGCCGCCCATAGGTCTCGGTCATCGCGTTGGCGGTGTTGGAGGACACAAGCTCGGCCGCCTTGGAGGCGGCGACAAGGCCCGAATAGGCATTCGACAGCGTGGTCGTCAGGCTCATGGTCGTGCTCCGTCACACAGGACGCGGGCGGCGGACCCGGGCAGGAACCGGGTCCGGCGCGCCCGGAGGGTCAGCGCTTGATGTTGGTCGTCTCCTGCAGCATCTCGTCCACGGTCTGGATGACCTTGGCGTTCGAGGAATAGGCCCGCTGGGTCTGGATGAGCTGGGTCAGCTCGCCCGCGATGTCGGTCGTCGATTCCTCCAGCGCATAGCCGCTGATGGCCCCCGTCGGCCCCGCGCCCGCGTCCCAGAGGTAGAATTGCCCCGAATCGACCGAGGGCGTGTAGGTCTGCGCCGCCCCCGCCTTCAGCCCGTTGAGGTTGGGCACATCGACGAGCGGGACCTGGTAGATCGTGCGGATGAACCCGGTATCGTAGGTCGCGTTCACATAGCCGCCCTCGTCGATCTCCACCCCGGTCAGGGTGCCCGCGGGCGAGCCGTCCTTGGTCACCCCGATGGGGGCGAATTCCGAGGCGAGCTGGCTCAGCCGGTTGGAGGCGCCGGTCGAGCCGATATCGACCGAGACCGTCTCGCCCGAGGTGAGGGTGACGGTCATCAGCCCCGTGGTCGCGTTATAGGCGGTGGCGCCCGCGACGTTCAGGATCGCGCCGCCGAGGCCCGAGGTGGTGTCGAAGGTCAGCGTCACCGTCTCGAGCGTGCCGCCCGCATCGGCCATCGTCATCTCCCATTCGTTGTCCGCAGCCCCCGTGGGGGTGAAGGCGACATCGAGGGTCTGGGACGATCCCAGGGTGTCGAAATATTCCACCGGCAGGTCGTAGGTCTCGGTCCCGTAGGTCGGGCCCTGGGCATCGTCCGAGGGCAGGTTGACCCCCAGCGTGATGGTGCCCGTCTGCTGGGCCGAGACCGAGCCCGTGGCGACGCGGACGGGTTCGAGCCCCGCATCCGAATTGCGCGCCTGGGCGGGGATCGAGCCATCGGCATCGGCCGCCCAGCCCAGGAGCACGAGGCCCGAGGCGGAGGCGAGATAGCCCTGTTCGTCCACCCGGAACGATCCCGTGGGGGTCAGCATGAAGGGCTGGCTGCCCGCCTCGACCGCGACCTTGGTGCTGACGGGCAGCATGCCGCGGCGCGAGACGGCGATGTCGGTGGCGTTCGCGGTCGCGACGGGCGTGCCCTTGAGGTTCACGTCCCGGAAGCTCTGCGCCTGCACGCCGCCCGCGGTATAGCTGCCCTTGCGCGACGAGAGCACGACCGAGGAGAAGTCCGCATCCGCACGCTTGTACCCGGAGGTCTCCGAATTCGCGATGTTGTCGGAGATCGTCGCGAGCTTGGTGGCGTTGGAAAAGAGCCCGGTCACACCGGCATTGAGCGAGGAGGAGATGGTCATGTCTTTCCCTTCGGTGGAACGGTTCTCTGGCTCGGCCTCACGACACCCCGATCCTTTCTATGATCCAAAGCGCTTAAAGAGGCGCTAATCCCCGGCCGCCCCGTCATTCGCGGGGCTCGATGCCGCGGCGCAGGAAGGTCAGGATGATGCGGCGGTTCTGGGCGGCGAAGGGGTCCTCGACCGCGGGCGCGCTGTCGCCGCGCCCCGCCACCCGGCGGAACCGCGCACGCTCGACCCCCTGGTCCTCCATCCGGCGCCGTGCGGCCTGGGCGCGGTCGGTCGAGAGATCCCAGTTGTCATACTCCTCGCCCGCGAAGGGGATCGCATCCGTATGCCCCTCGACCGCGATGGGATTGGTGATCAGGTTCGCCACCTCGGCCACGAGGTCGAGCAGCGCAAGCATCTTGACCGAGGGCGCATCGGTGCCGGTGCGGAACAGGGGGGGGCCGTTGCGGTCGATGATCTCGATGATCAGCCCGTCCTCGGTCACCCGCGTCTCGATGTGCTGGAGAAGCTCGTCCTCCACCGTGCTCTCGCCCGAGTCCCCCGACAGCAGGCTTTCGATCACCGAGAAGGCGCGCTCGTCGGCCGCGCGGGCGACCGCGTCGCCCTCCTCGTCGATCACCTGCTCGGCCTGGGCGGTCGCGTCCGTCGGCTCCTCGGCATCGCCGCGCATGTTGTGCTTGGCGCCCACGCCGTTTTCGGTGCGCTCGTTGTCGGCCTCGATCGTCTTGCCCTGGAAAAGCCCGTCCCCCCCCGCCGACACCCGGCTGATGGGCAGGGACGGGCTGAAATAGTCGGCGATCCCCTTGCGCTGGTCCTCGGTCGTGGCGTTGAGCAGCCACATCAGGAGGAAGAAGGCCATCATGGCGGTCACGAAATCCGCATAGGCGACCTTCCAGGCGCCGCCATGGTGGCCGCCGGCCTGGATGATCTTCTTGCGCTTGATGATCGGGCGCACCTCGTCCGATCGTGCCATGCCCCGTCCCCCCATTCCGGTCGCCACCGCTCCGGTCACCGCCATGTGGCCGCAAACTGGTTTCCGGAGGGTTGCGCGGTCCTGCCCGCCTGCCACGGGGACCGCAGCCTTGTGCGGCCCGGGATGGGGCCTGCGAAAAATCCGTCGAAGTTTGGGGCGGCGTTTAAGCGGTTCTCAACGCAAGTGCGGCGATGGTGCCCGACGCCTCCGGAACCGCGGCCACACCGCATCCGGGGGCCTGGCAGGGACCTGCAAAGCGGGATCCCGGGGGAGCGGGCAGGATGAGCACACAGCGCAAGGTGATCGAGCTGAAGATCAGCGGGGCCCGCGTCAGCCGCTCGCCGATCCCCCAGGTCGAAAGCATCGGCGAGGATTTCGCGAAAATCCTCGACGAAAAACTGCGCCGCCTGCTCAAGACCATCACCTCCTCGATCATCCTCGACTGCGAGGTGCGCAAGCTCAACCGCGTGCTCGAGACCATTCCCGTCCCCGCCATGCTGGGCGTGGTCAAGGTGAAGAACTCGCCCGCCATGGCGCTGGTGAACATCTCCAACGACCTGATCTATCACCTCGTGGACCTGCGCATGGGGGGCGATACCGAACAGTCGCCCATCGTCACCGCCCGCTCGATCACGGCCATGGACTGCGCGCTCTGCCGCGATTTCATCGATACCCTGCTCCAGAGCTTCACCGCCTCCATCGCCATGAACCTCGGTGCGCCCGGGCTCGACTGGATGGAGCTCGACCATTACGAGCAGCACGTGACCATGGCGCGCATCGCGCCCGAAAACGCCGACGTGCTCCTGCTCAATGTGAGCCTCGACATCGGCGAGGCGGCGCGCTCGGGCAGCTTTGACATCATCATCCCGCTCTCGGTGCTCGACAGCTTCAAGGCGGCCTCGCCGCGCCGCCCGGCGGTGGATCGGGTGCCCGGGGGGGTCGATCTGTGGTCCACCCGCATGACCCAGGCCGCGCGCGACGCCCCCGTCCGCCTCACCTCGGTCATCCACCGCCTCCAGCTCGACATCGGCTCGATCCAGGCCTGGCGCGAGGGCGACGTGCTTCCCATCCCGCCCGCCGGGCGCAGCCGGATCGAGCTGATGATCCCCGGGCAGGACAGCGCCCCCATCGCCCTCGGCCGCCTGGGCGCGTTCGAGGGGATGAAGGCGGTCAAGGTCACCCTGCCCCCCGACCCCGCCCTGATCGCCCAGTTGCGCAGCCTGACGGGAGAGACCGCGCCATGACCACAGCCCCGGCCACCGCCGCTGCCACAGCCGCTGCCACAGCCGCTGCCACCCATGTCCTGCCCGCAAGGATCACCCTGCCCCAGGCCGAGGCGTTGCTCGACGAGCTGCGCGGGGGGGTGGTCCCCGTGATCGACGCCCGCGCGGTCGAGGAGATCCCGGCCGCCTATGTGCTCGTGCTCACCGCGCTCATCCGCGCCCATGCCGGCGAAGGGGGCGGCGAGAAGATCCGCGTGATCGCCCCCTCGCCCGCCTTCGTCGATGCCTTTTCCGACCTCGGCCTGTTCCAGGACCTGATGAAGATGGAGTTCTGCCAATGAAACGGATTCTCGCGGTCGATGACGCGGTCAGCCTGCGCAACATGCTCTGCGACTGCCTGCGCGGTGCGGGGCATGACGTGGTGGAGGCGGGCAACGGCCAGGAGGCGCTCGAGCAGCTGCGCGCCCACCGGCCCGACATCGTGATCACCGACCTCACCATGCCGGTGATGGACGGGCTCGATTTCATCGAGGCCGCCCGCAAGGAGCCCGAGGGGCAGGGCCTGCCCATGCTGCTCCTGACCACCGAGACGGCGGACCGCCTGAAGCAGCGCGCCCGCGCGGTGGGCGCCACCGGCTGGCTCACCAAGCCCTTCGACCCCGACCAGGTCCTGCGGCTGGTCGACCAGCTGACCTGAACGGAACGCGACGGGAACCGGGAGGGACCAGGGCCATGGCGATCGACGATGCCGACGACTATCAGGCGATCTTCTTCTCCGAATGCGCCGAACTGCTCGTCGATCTGCAGGAGCGGCTCGACGAACTGCTCGACGGCGGCGGGTCGGTCGAGACGGTGAACGCCGCCTTTCGCGCCGTCCACTCGATCAAGGGGGGGGCGGCGGCCTTCGGCTTTCGCGACCTGATCGCCTTCGCCCATGTGTTCGAGACCGTGATGGACCAGGTCCGCTCGTCCAGCCTCGAGCTGACCCAGGAGGTGTGCACGGTCCTGGTGCGCGCGGGCGACGTGATCGCGATCCTGGTGGAGCATGCCCGCGACGGCGGCAGCCTGCCCGAGGAGCGGGTGGCGCGCGTGCTGGCCGAGCTGCGCGAGACCGGCGGGCTTGCGGCCCCGGCGGAAAAGCCCCCCGAAAAGCCTGCCGCCGCCCCTACCCCAACCCCCCCCGCCGCCCCCGCCGCGGCGGCGGACGAGGAGGCGCTGCCCGAATTCCACGAATTCCGCGTGACCCTGACGCTGGGGGAAAACTTCCTCTTCTCGGGCCATGACCCGCTGAAGATGATCCGCGCGCTCAAGGCCCACGGGCTCAGCCGTGTCCAGGCGCCCGCCGCGCTCGCACCCCCCGAGACGCTTGACCTCCATGGCGGCGGGCTCGTCTGGACGCTCGATTTCGAGAGCGACGCCCCGCCCGCGGCCCTCGCGGGCTTCTTCGAGATCTATGCCCATGCCGCCGAGATCACGGTCACCCCGCTCGGCGAGGCGGCCGAGGCCGCAGCCCAGGCGGTCCCCACGCCTGCGGCCCCCGCCCCCACGCCTGCGGCCCCCGCGCCTGCGGCCCTCGCGCCTGCGGCCCCAACGGCGGCCCCGGTCGCGGCCCCTGCCCCCCCCTCCGCCGTTCCCGCCCCGGCCCGGGCGGCGCCCGCCGCCCCGCGGCCGGAGCCGAAGGCGGACAGGGCCGAGAAACCCGGCACCGACGAGGCGGGGGGCGACAAGCCCAAGCTGTCCAAATCCCTGCGCGTGGAACTGCCCCGCATCGACCGGCTGGTGAACCTCGTGGGCGAGATCGTCATCACCCAGGCGGTGATGGCCCAGAAGCTTTCCGAGATCGACACCAGCGGCAACCTGGAACTGGGCCACGCGGTCGAGAGCATGACCCGCCAGACCCGCGAGCTGCAGGAAAGCGTGATGGCGATCCGCGCCCAGCCGGTGAAGTCGGTGTTCCAGCGCATGCCGCGCGTGGTCCGCGACCTCTCGGACACGCTCAAGAAGGAAGCCCGCCTCGTGCTCCTGGGCGAGCATACCGAGGTCGACACGACCGTGATCGAGGAGCTGGCCGAGCCCCTGACCCACATGCTGCGCAATTCCATGGACCACGGGCTCGAATACCCCGACGAACGCCGCGCGGCCGGCAAGCCCGAGGTGGGCACCATCCGCCTCTCGGCCGAACACCGGGGCGAGCGGGTGATCATCACCATCGAGGATGACGGGCGCGGCATCAACCGCGAGCGCGTGCTGTCCAAGGCAATCGAGAAGGGGCTGGTCCAGCCCGACGAGCAGCTTTCGCCCGAGGATATCGACAACCTCATCTTCCATCCCGGCTTCTCGACGGCCGCCGAGATCTCCTCGGTCTCGGGCCGCGGGGTCGGCATGGACGTGGTCAAGAAGAAGATCCAGATGCTGGGCGGGCGCTGCACGCTCAAGAACATCCCCGGGCGCGGCCTGAAGTTCCTGATCACCCTGCCGCTCACCCTCGCCGTGCTCGACGGCATGACGATCTGCGTCGGCGACCAGCGCTTCATCCTGCCGCTCTCCTCGGTGGTCGAGGCGCTGCGCGTCGAGGGGGGCACGATCAAGGGCCTGCCCAACGGGTCCCAGGTCATGTTCCTGCGCGGCCAGTACCTGCCGCTGATCTCGCTGCGCCAGCGCCTCTCGGTGGACGGTCCGGTCCGGCAGGAGGACATGGCGATCGTGGTGGACACCGAGACGAACGGCCAGGTGGCGCTCCTGGTCGACGAGCTGATCGGCCAGCGCCAGGTCGTGCTCAAGAGCCTCGAGGCGAATTTCCGCCGCGTCGAAGGCGTCTCGGGCGCCACCATCCTCGGCGACGGCCGCGTCGCCCTCATCCTCGATGTCCCCGCCCTGGTCACCCGTGGCGGCGCATCCCAGAGCATGGAGACCTTCCATTGAGCCAGTTCGGACATGAGAGCGCCGGCGAACGGGTCGGCGAACGGGTCGGCGAGCGGGTCGGCCCGTCGGCGCGCACCAAGCAGTACGTGACCTTTCTCGTCGGCGACCGGGTCTACGGCGTCGACATCGTGCAGGTGCGCGAGATCAAGCAGTGGTCGCCCACGACCGCCCTGCCCAACCAGCCGCATTTCACCCGCGGCGTGCTGAACCTGCGCGGCACCATCGTGCCCGTGCACGACCTGCGCGCGCGCTTCGGCGGCGAGATGACCGAGGCGACCGAAAACCACGTCGTCGTCATCGCCTCGATCGGCGAGCAGACGGTGGGCGTGCTGGTGGATGCGGTCTCGGACATCGTCACCGTCTCGATGGACGACATCCGCGCCGTGCCCGCCACCGCCGCCGATGCCGATCTCTCGGCCATCTCGGGCCTCGTGAACACCGACGAGACCATGGTGGCGCTGCTCGATCTCGCCAGCCTCTTCATCACCCGCGGCTACGAGGCGGCCTGACGGCCCCCCTCTTTCCCCCCGTGCCAGGACAGAACCCCATGCCCCGACCGGATCCCGTGCCCCTCCGGACCCTGTCCGCGTCCCCGGCTGCGCCCGCGACTCCGAGCACGGCTGCGCCCGCGACTGCGAGCACGACCGCGACCGTGGCAGCCCTGCGCCGCATCGCGCGGCACATCCTGGGTCGCGCCACGGGGGCCGCGGGCACCCTCCTGCCGCTGCTCGCCTCGGGCGCAGCACGTGCCGACGATGCCGCACCGGCGCTGCCGGGCGGGTTTGCGAACGGGGTCACGAACGGGCTCGCAGGCCCGCTGGTCTGGGGTGGGCTCGGCCTCGCCCTCGGCCTGATCCTTGCCGCCACCGCCCATCTGCGGGCCCGGCGGCGCCTGCGGCACCTGGCGGAGGGGATCGGCCGGCTCGCGCGCGGCGAGGCCCCGCCCGCCCAGGGCGCGGCCCCGCTCGATGCCGATCTCGCGCAGCTTGCGCAGGCGAGCCGGTTCGGCGCGGTCAGCCGCGGCGCACTCGACGCCTTCCTCACCCCGGTGATGATGGCCGATGGCGACCGCCGGATCACCTATGTTAATCCAAAGCTGAAGCGGGTCCTGGCGGAGTCGGCCGCGTTCTTCCGCACCCGCGTGCCGGATTTCGACCCCGAGACCCTCGTGGGCCGGTCCATCGACATCTTCCATGGCACGCCCGCCCACCAGGACCGGATGCTGGCGGCGATGCAGGCCGGGCATCGCGGCGCGATCGGCTTTGACGGGCGCAGCTTCGATCTGGTCGTCAACCCCGTGGCGGGTCTGGACGGCACGCGCCTGGGGTATCTGACCGAGTGGATCGAGACGACCGAGCGGCGGCGGACCGAGGCGGATGTGCGCGCCCTGCTGGACGCGATCGCGGGGGGCGATTTCTCCCGGCGCGTCACCAGCCGGGCCGCCGATCCCTTCATCCGCGACATGGCCGAGGGCATGAGCCGGATCGCCGAGACGGTGGGCGCCCATCTGGCAGCACTCGAGGCAAGCCTGTCGGCGCTCGCCGAGGGCGACCTCACCCGCAGGCTCGATGCGGGCGGCGGCGGCCAGTACCAGCGGCTCGCCGATGCGGGCAACGCGGCCTTCGCCCGGCTCGCCGACCTGGTCACCCGCATCGCCACCACCCATGGCGCGATGCGCGGGGCGGCGGGCGAGATCGAGCAGGGCGCCTCGGACCTCGCCGGGCGCACCGAATCCCAGGCCTCCTCGCTCGAGGAGACGGCCGCGACCATGGAGGAGATGACCGCCAATGTCCGCTCGAACGCCGAGAACGCGGAAAAGGTGAACCGCCTCGCCCGCGGCGCCGCCGACCAGGCCGAGGCCGGCCGCGCGGTGGTCGAGAGCGCGGTCGCCGCCATGGCCGAGATCGAGGGCTCGGCCGCGAAGATCTCCGACATCATCACCGTGATCGACGGCATCGCGTTCCAGACCAACCTGCTCGCGCTCAACGCCGCGGTCGAGGCCGCGCGGGCGGGGGATGCGGGCAAGGGCTTCGCCGTCGTCGCCTCCGAGGTCCGCACCCTCGCACAGCGCTCCTCCCAGGCCGCGCACGACATCAAGGCGCTGATCCAGGACAGCTCGGGCCATGTCGCCCGGGGGGTGGGGCTGGTCCAGAGCACCGGCACATCGCTCAACGGCATCGTGGGCGCCATCGCGCGTGTGGCCGAGACCATCGGCGAGATCTCGAACGCCAGCCGCGAGCAGTCGGTGGGGGTCGAGGAGATCTCCACGACCGTGAGCCATCTCGACGGCATGACCCAGAAGAACGCCGCCGTGGCCGAGGCGAGCGCGGATTCCGCCCGCCGCATGACCGCGCTCGCCGCCGATCTCGCGGGGCTGATCGGGATCTTCCGCCTCGCGCAGGGACGGCCCGGCGCATCCCCGGCCGACCCCGAGACGCGCGCGGATGCGGATTGGATGGCGGTGGCCCAGACCCGCCGCCCGGCGGAGCCCGGGGCCACTTCCCCGGCCCCCGCCCGGCCGCTTGCCCCGCCACTCACCCCGCCGCTCACCCCGCCGCGCGCCCCGGCATCCCGCGCGCCGACCCATCCCGCCACCACGCCCAATGGCGCCGGCAGCCGTGCCCCCATCGCCCCGCGCGCGGCGCTGCCCCGGCCCGGCTCGGGCAAAGCGACAGGCGCAGCGACGGGCGCCGCGACGGGGGCCGCGACGGGCCCCTCGGCCCTGCATCCCTCCACCGTGCGTCCCGCAGCCCCCGCACCCGCGGCATCCGCCGCGCCGACGCCCAGGGCGGCGCCCGGACCCGCCGCGACACCCGCCGCCACACCCGCCATCAAACCCGCCATCAAACCCGCCATCAAACCCATTGTCCGGGCCCCCGCCGCCGCCCAGACCGGTACCGCGGCGCGCGACGACTGGTCGGAGTTCTAGGCCATGACCGCTGCCCCCCCGCACGCGCGCGCGCGCTCCCCGTCGGCAGGCCCGGAGGCGTCCGAGATCGCACTCTCGGACGCGACGTTCCGCGCGATCAGCGCCAAGGTCCACACCCTCACGGGCATCGTGCTCAAGGATCACAAGCGCCAGATGGTCTACACCCGCCTCGCCCGGCGCCTGCGGGCCCTGGGGCTCGATGATTTCGACGCCTATCTCGGCCTGCTCGACAGCGCCGAGGGGGCGGGCGAGGTGGGCGAGCTGATGAACGCGATCACCACCAACCTCACCTCGTTCTTCCGCGAGAGCCATCATTTCGACGACCTGCGCGACAAGGTGGTGCGCCCGCAGATGCAGGCCGGGACCAGCCGGTTCCGCATCTGGTCGGCGGGCTGCTCGACGGGCGAGGAGCCCTACACGATCCAGATGACCCTGCTCGGCATGGGCGCCCTGGCCCATGCCTGGGACTACAAGCTGCTCGCGACCGATCTCGACAGCAACGTGCTCGCCCATGCCGAGGCGGGGGTCTACGCCCCCGACCGGCTCTCGGGCATCCCCGGCCCCCTCCTGTCCCAGGCCACGACCCGCCATCCGGGCGGGGGGGTGGAGTTCCGCCGCGAACTGCGCGCGCCCATCAGCTTCCGCCGCCTCAACCTGCTGCATGACTGGCCGGTCAAGGGGCCCTTCGACGCCATATTCTGCCGCAACGTGCTGATCTATTTCGATGCCGAGACCAAGGCGCGGATCGTCGACCGCTTCGCCGACCTGCTCGCACCGCACGGGGCGCTCTATCTCGGCCATTCCGAATCGCTGCTGGGCGAACACCGCATCCTGCAATCCTGCGGGCGGACCACCTACCGGAGACGCGCATGACCGCAGCCGCAGCCATCTCGGGCGCAGCCTCTGCCACCTCTGCAGCCTCTGGCGCCTCTGGCGCCTCTGCCGCCCCGATCCGGCCGGGCCAGTTCTGGGATCCCAAGATCAACGCCCTGACCCAGACCGTGCTGCCCGGCTATCACGCGGTCACGGGGCAGGCAGGGCTTGCCCTCGTCACCCTGCTCGGTTCCTGCGTCGCGGCCTGCATCCGCGATCCGGCCCTGGGCTTTGGCGGGCTCAACCATTTCCTGCTGCCCGGCGACGTGGGCGTCGACCAGAAATCCGCTCGCTACGGCATCCACGCGATGGAGGTGCTGATCAATGACATCCTCAAGGCCGGCGGGGTGAAGGGGCGGCTCGAGGCCAAGGTGTTCGGCGGCGCCAACGTCATCGACCTGTCGGCCGAGGAGACGGTGGGCGACCGCAACGCGCGCTTTGTCGCCGAATATCTGCGGCGCGAGGGGATAAGGATCGTCGCCTCCGATCTCGGGGGCGACCGGGCGCGGCGGGTGTTCTTCTTCCCCGATACCGGGCGCGCCTCGGTCCTGAAGCTGCCGGCCTCCGACAACCGCCGCCTGCGCAGCGACGAGATGGCATTGCGTGCCCGCGCCAGGGAAGCCCCGAAAGCCGGCGGGGTGGAGCTGTTCTGATGGTCGAGGGAACGGGCAGGATCCGCGTGGTGGTCGTCGACGACAGCGCCCTGATGCGCGCCATGCTCAAGGGCGCCATCGAGAAGGAGGGCGACCTCGTCGTGGTCGCCACCGCCGCCGACGTGGCCCAGGCGCGCGAGGTCATCCGCGCGACCGACCCCGACGTGATCACCCTCGATGTCGAGATGCCCGGCATGAACGGGCTCGACTTTCTCGAGAAGATCATGGCGCTGCGCCCCACGCCGGTCATCATGGTCTCCTCGCTGACCGCGCGGGGGACCGAGACCTCGCTTGAGGCGCTCGCCATCGGGGCGATCGACGCAATCGCAAAGCCCGACGGGCCAGCCGCGATCCGGGCCTGGGGCATGGCCCTGCGCGGCATGGTGCGCACGGCCGCCGGTGCCCGCGTCCAGCGTCGCACGGGGCCGCGGCACCCGACGGCCCCGACGCCCCCGACGCCGCGTGCCGCCACCGCCACGCGCCCGGCCCAGATCGGGCGACAGGTCATCGCCATCGGGGCCTCGACCGGCGGGGTGGGCGCCATCGGCACCCTCTTCCACGGCCTGCCCCGCGGCCTGCCGCCGGTCCTGATCACCCAGCACATGCCCGCGACCTATACCGCCCGCTTCGCCGCGCGCCTTGCGGGCGAAAGCGGCCAGGACGTGGCCGAGGCGCGCGATGGCGAACGGCTCGCGGCCGGCATGGTGCGCATCGCGCCGGGCGACCAGCACCTGACGCTCGCCCGCGACGGGGCGGGGCTCGTGACCCGGGTGGGCGGGACCGACCTCGTCTCGGGCCACTGCCCCTCGGTCGACCGGCTCTTCCACTCGGTGGCAGAGGCCGCGGCCGAGGCGGCGCTCGGCGTCATCCTGACCGGCATGGGCCGGGACGGGGCCGAGGGGCTGCTGGCCATGCGCGCCAGGGGGGCCCGCACGCTGGGGCAGTCGGCCGAAACCTGCGTGGTCTACGGCATGCCCAAGGTGGCGATGGCGCTCGGCGCGGTCGCCGAGGAAGTCCCGCTCTCCGCTCTGGCCGAGCGGATCGCGGCCCATGGCCGAACGGGCACCGCCCGCCGGTTCGGCTGAACCCCCAAACCCCAAGGAGACACCCATGCCCGCGGCCAAAACCCTCAAGGTCCTCGTGGTGGACGACCAGCAGACCATGCGCGGGCTCGCCCGCCAGGCGCTCAAGCATATCGGCATCGTCGATGTCTCGCTCGCCGCGACCGGCGAGGGGGCCCTCGACGTGATGGGCACCAAGATGTTCGACGTCGTGATCTCGGATCTGAACATGCCCGGCCTCTCGGGCCTCGATCTGGCGCGCAAGATCAAGGAGCACCCGGTCTTCAACCGCATCCCGGTGTTCCTCGCCACCTCGGACGCCTACCGCGACCAGGCGACGGCGGATCTCGTGGACCAGTTCGTCGCCAAACCCTTCAGCGCCGCCGACATGCGCCAGGCGATCGAGTCCCATCTGGGCGCCCTGACCTGAGGGGGACCTGCCGGGACCCGGGCGGACCCCGGCGCGGGGACCGGTCGCCACGGGGACAAGCACGGGGACAAGCACGGGGGCAAGCACGGGGGCAAGCACGGGGGCAAGCACGGGGGCAAGATTGCGGTCGATTCCCGTTGGCGCCGTGCGCACCCCCATGCGATGATCGCGGGGGTGGTTGCGTTGGGTGGGTCGAGAGGGGTTCCGGCATGGCGTTCAGGCAGGGTGTGAGGCAGGGCATGGGGCCGCCCGCGGCACCGGCGCCCACGGCGGACATGGCGCCCATGGCGGACATGGCGCGGGCAAGCGCAGGTCCGGGTGGGACGGGGCCAGTCGGGACGGGACCAGTCGAAATGGGGCCAGTCGGGACGGGGCCAGTCGGGACGGGGCCAACCCGCAGGCGTCGCACCGACGCCCGGGGCGGCGGCGCGGGCCTCCCCACCTTCATTCCCGCCCTTGCCCTCCTCCTGCTCCTGGCCGGGGGTGGCACGCCTGGCTTGGCGGGTCCCGGGGCGGCCTCCCCCGCCGCTGCGCGCCAGCAGCCCGATGCCGCGTTTCCCGCCTTTCCCGGCGCCGTCGGCTTCGGGGCGGCGGCGACCGGCGGGCGCGGCGGGCGGGTCCTGCGGGTGACCACCCTGGCCGATGCCGGGCCCGGCTCGCTCCGCTGGGCGCTGGAGGAGGAGACGGGTCCCCGGATCGTCGTCTTCGACGTGGGCGGGGTCATCACCCTCGCCCGGGAAATCCGCATCGGCGCCCGCGCCACACTCGCGGGTCAGACCGCCCCCGGGGCGGGGGTGACCGTACGCGGCGCGCGGCTCGTCATCGTGGGCGACGACGTGATCGTGCGGGGCATGCGCCTGCGCCCCGGCGACGGGCCGGGCCAGGACCCCGCCGCGCGCGACGCAATCTCGGTCGGCCGGTCGGACGGCCCGGTGCGCCGGGTGATGATCGACGGCAATTCCCTGACCTGGGCGACCGACGAGAACGCGGCGATCTGGTACGACGTGGCCGAGGTCACGTTTTCCCGCAACATCATCGCCGAGGCCCTGGCGGACGAGGCGCGGGGCTTCGTCTCCAAGGGCCTTCTGGTCGGTGACGGCGCGCGGGCGATCAGCATCGTGGGCAACCTCTTTGCCCATAACCGCCACCGCAATCCGGCGGTCAAGGCCGCGA
Source organism: Paraoceanicella sp. (assembly GCA_031399375.1). Lineage (GTDB taxonomy): Bacteria > Pseudomonadota > Alphaproteobacteria > Rhodobacterales > Rhodobacteraceae > Paroceanicella. The sequence continues at coordinate 244 of JANNOT010000134.1, read as the reverse complement.
CCGGGGTCGAGGTCGTCAACAACCTGGTCTATGATTTCGGCCCGAACGGGACCGAAATCCCCGCCGGCGTCACCCTGCCCACCACCGTGCATATCCTGGGCAATGTCTACATCCCCGGGCCGGACAGCGTGGCGCGCGCGCCCGTGCGCCTCGGCTCGGACGGACCGGGCTTCGGCTACTATCTTGCCGGCAATCTCGACGCGGCCCCAGCCACTTCCCCAGCCACTTCCCCCGCCACTTCCCC
>JANNOT010000119.1:0-2096 GCA_031399375.1 Paraoceanicella sp. | reverse complement strand
CGGTCTGCATCTTCACGCTCCTCGCCTTCACCATGGTTGCGCTGGACGAGGCGGGGTTGCTCGATGTCTGGACCTTCGTGCCGCTGATGACGCTGAACATGATGCTGGTCGGGATGATCTTCTCGAACTTCAACGCCCTTGCCATGGCGCCCCAGGGGCGGCTCGCGGGGATCGCGTCATCGGTCATCGGGGCCGTCAGCACGCTGATGGGGGCGGGGATCGGGTTCGCCATCGGCCAGGCGTTCGACGGCTCGGTCGGGCCGCTGGCGCTCGGCTACGGCCTTTCGGGAACGGCGACGCTGCTCCTGTTGCTGATCACAGAACGGGGACGGCTCTTCCAGCCGGGCAACCAGGGCTGACATCGCTTCCGGGAATCGCGCCGCTCTGCTAACGCCTTGCACCGTTGGACACCACAGACCGGGGGGCGCCGTGGCGAGGTCGAATGGCTATGTGGGGCTCAGCACGACGGCGATCCATGCGGGCGAGACGCCGGACCCGGTGACCGGCGCGTCCTCGCCCGCGCTGACGCTGTCCTCGACATTCGTGCTCGACCGGGTGGGGGGCTTTTCGGCCCGGGACCTGACCGAGGACAGCCCCTACCTCTATTCCCGCTGGGGTAATCCGACCGTCGTCGCGCTCGAGCGCAAGCTTGCGGCGCTGGAGAAAACCCAGGCCTGCGCCTGCTTCGCCTCGGGCATGGCCGCGACCATGGCGGTGTTTCTCACGGTCCTGTCGACCGGGGACCACGCCATCGTCTCGGACGTGAGCTATGCGGGTGTCGCGGAGCTGGTACGCGACACGCTCCCCCGGTTCGGTATCGCGGTCAGCCTTGTCGACATGACCGATCTCGCGGCTGTCGCCGCCGCGATCGGGCCGAGGACCAGGCTCATCCATGTCGAGACGCCGGTGAACCCGATCCTGCGCCTGACCGATCTTGCCGCGATCTGCGCGCTCGCCCGCGATGCGGGGATAAAGGTCAGCTGCGACGCCACCTTCGCCTCGCCGGTCGGACAGGCGACGGCGTCCTTCGGCGTCGATTACGTCATCCAGTCCCTGACCAAGTATGTGGGCGGGCATGGCGATGCGCTCGGCGGGTCGGTCGCGGGCAGTCGGGACGACATCGCGGCGCTGGTGAGGGAGGCGAGCATCCATCACGGCGGCGTTCTGTCACCGTTCAACGCGTGGCTGATCGCGCGGGGTGCGGGGACCCTTCCCCTGCGCCTGCGCGCCCATGCCCGCACCGCACAGACGGTGGCGGAATGGCTGGAGGGGCATCCGCGGGTCACGCGCGTCATCTACCCCGGCCTTCCGTCCCATCCCCAGGCCGCGCTGGCCCGGGCGCAGATGCTCAGCTTCTCCGGCATGATCGCGTTTCAGGTCGGCGGGGCGGAGGAGGGTGCGGCGCGGGCCGCCCGGATGATCGAGGATCTCCAGGTGATCCACTATGCCGTCTCGCTCGGCCATCACCGCTCGCTCATCTATTGGCTGCCGACGGCGGGGATGATGGAGAGCTCGTTCCGCCTGACCGGCTCGGGCCTCGCCGCCTACCGCGCCTATGCGGGTGACGGTATTTTCCGCCTCTCGATCGGGCTCGAGGACGCGGAGGATCTGGTCGCCGATCTCGACCGCGTCCTGGGCTAGCCGCGCAGGATGTAGAGCCAGACCGACGCGCTGAGCACGCAGAGCCCGGTGGACAGCAGGACCGCGCTGGCCGCCGCCCCCTGGGCCCGACCGTACATGTTGGCGAAAAGATAGGCATTGACCCCCGGCGCCATCGCCGCCGTGATGACGAGGCTGTTCACGAAGCCCTGGGACAGGTCGAACACCCAGACGCCGAGCGCATAGGCGAGCGCAGGGTGCAGGATGAGCGACAGGACGGCGACCATCGATGCCTCGCCCAGGGACTCGCGCAGCGCGTAGCGCGTCAGCACACCGCCCAGTCCGAACAGCGCCGCCGGCAGGGCGGCCTGCGCCATCATGTCGACCGCGACCCAGACCGGCTCGGGCAACCAGCCCCCGGTCGCGTTGACGCCGAACCCGATGGCAAGCCCGATCATCAGCCCGTTGCGCCCCACCGCCCGCCCGACGGCCCGGAC
>JANNOT010000094.1:0-11716 GCA_031399375.1 Paraoceanicella sp. | reverse complement strand
GCTGAGCTACCGCGATTTCCTGATCGTGACCCTCGTTCTCGACCACGCCGACCCCTTTCCCGACAACTGGGTCTATGTCCACAGCTCGGACGTGAAGGTCGGGCGCATCCAGAATTTTCGCGCCTGGTCCAAGGACATGGTCCCCGACCCCGCGACATCGTCCATCGGGATGGAGTATTTCTGCAACATCGGGGACGAGATCTGGTGTCTCTCCGATGAGGAGCTGATCGCCCTTGCCGGGCGGGAGCTTGAGCAGCTGGGGCTTGCCCGTGCCTCGACCGTCGTGGACGGCGCGATCATCCGCCAGCCAAAGGCCTATCCCGTCTATGACGGGGCGTACCGCGCGGCGCTCGACACCATCGCGGGCTGGCTCCTGACGCTGGAGAATTTCGAGACCGCCGGGCGCAACGGATTGCACCGCTACAACAACCAGGACCATTCGATGCTCTCGGCAATGCTCGCTGCGCGCAACATTCTCGGCGAAACCCATGACGTCTGGAACGTGAATGTCGAGCGGTCCTATCACGAGGAGTTCGAGGTGAAGTCGAAGGCCGCGGTCGCCGACGCGGCATGACCCGCGGCCCACACGGGGTCGCGCGGGGGGATCGCCCGTCGGCGCTCCCGGGGCTTGCCGGTCTGGCAGGCTTCGGGGTCGCGGCGGCGCTCGTCGTCGCCTGGCCGATGCTGCTCAAGGGCTCGCCGATCCTGTTCTGGGATTCCGCGGCCTATCTGCGCCGCGGGCAGATGGCGGTCGACACCATCGGACGGCTGCTGGTGCCCGGCGATAGCCCGGGTGCGGGCGGCGGGGCGGTCACGGCCGAGGGCGCGGCGGGCCAGATCGAATCGATCCGCTCCATCCCCTACGACATCTTCGTCCATGTCGCCGCGGCGACGCCGCTGGGGACCACCGGTGCCGTGCTGGCGCAGACTGTGATCGTGATGATGGTGCTGCGCCTGGCGATCGACCGGGAACTGCAGGGCGCGCGGGCCAACACGATGGTCGCCGCGCTCTTCTGTGCGACGCTGTCGCCGCTGCCCTGGTTTTCATCCTACATGATGCCCGACCTTCTGGGGGCGGCGATCCTGATCGGGGCCATCGTGCTGGTGCGCGGGGTCGAGCGGATGGGGATCGCAGGCATGCTGGTCCTTGGCGGGGGGATGCTCTTTGCCCTCCTGGCGCATTACGGCAACATTCCGTTTGCCGTGCTCGTGCTGGGCGCGGCCCTGCTTCTGATCATCCTGCAGCGGCGCATGTCGGTCCGCGCGGTGGCGCTGGGGGTCGGGCCGATCGCGCTTGCCATCGCGGCCAACATGATCGGCGGCGCGCTGGCCTTCGACGCGCCCAGTGCCGCGCCACGGCGCCTGCCGCTGTTGCTGGCCCGCTCGATCGAGGATGGCCCGGCGCGCTGGCATCTGGAGGCGAACTGCCCGACACTGCGCTACGCGATCTGCGAGGTCCTGCCGACGATCCCGGACAATGTCGGTGCGGTGATGTGGGGGCCGGAGGGGATTTCGCAGCGCGCCACGCTCGCCCAGATGGACCGGATCCGGGCGGAGGAGGTGCTGATCCTGCGCCGCGCCTTTGCCGACTATCCGCTGACGCAGGGCTGGGCGCTCCTGCGCAACAGTGTGGTCCAGCTCACCCGCTTTGGCGGTGATGACTTCATCTGGGGCGAGATCACGCGCGACGCCGCCGGTCTGCCCGATGCGGACCTGTCGCTGGACACCCGGCGCGCGCTCTTCGATGCCGCGGGCGTGGCGAGTATCATCGGCGTCGCCCTGTCACTGGTCGGCATCGCGGTGTTTCTCTGGCGCGACGGGCTGCGCACGGGGCGGCGGGAGCGTGAGATGCTCGGCGTGGCCCTGTTCGGCCTGCTTGCCAACGCCGCTATCTTCGGCGGGCTGTCCGCGCCGGTGGACCGGTATCAGGGGCGCGTGGTCTGGATCCTGCCGGTTCTGGCCGCGCTCTTCTGGCTCGAACGGCGCCGGGCGGCGCGGGCATGAGCGGGCCGACCATCGGTGTCGCGATCCCGGCCCGGCAGGCCGCGGCGCATCTGGGGCATTGCCTTGCGGCGCTGCGGGTCGCGGGGCTTTCGGGCGACGCCGTCGTCGTGGTCGATGACGGCTCGACCGATGGCACCGGGGCGGTCGCCGCGGCGGCCGGCGTGCGCGTCCTGCACAACCCGGTCGGCCGCGGTGCGGCCGCCGCCCGCAATGCGGCCGCCGCGGCGCTCGCGTCTGACGTGATCCTCTTCGTCGATGCCGACGTGGCCCCCCATCCCGACGCGGCGACCCGCATCCGGGCGGCCTTTGCCGCGGACCCCGGGCTCGACGCCGTCTTCGGCGCCTATGACACCGCGCCTGCGGCCCCGGGTCTCGCGAGCCGCTACCGCAACCTCCTCCATCACTGGGTGCATGTGACCGGGCCCCGCGCGCCCGAGACGTTCTGGACCGGCCTCGGCGCCGTGCGGCGAACGGCCTTCGAGCGGCTCGGCGGGTTCGACGCGCGACTTCGGATGATGGAGGATATTGATTTCGGTCTCCGCCTCACCCGCAGCGGCGGGCGGATCGCGCTCGACCCCGCGGTACGGGGCACGCATCACAAGCGCTGGTCGCTCGCGGGCATGGTGCGCACCGACCTCTTCGACCGGGCCATCCCGTGGTCGCGGCTGATGCTGTCCGGCGACGGGGTGTCGCGTCAGCTCAACCTCGCGCTGCACCACAGGATCGGGGCCCTGCTCAGTGCGCTCGTGGTCTCGGCGACGCTGGGTGCGGTGTTCGCGCCGGGGCTGCTATGGCTTGCCGCCATCGCGCTTGCGGGATTCGTCGCCATCAATGTGCCGTTCTTTGCGTTTCTGGGGCGCACGGGCGGGTGGCCGCTCGCGTTCGCCGCGGTCCCGCTGCACATCCTGCACGGCCTTTGTGCGCTTGCGGGGTTTGGATGGGTGCTGGGCGTGGAGCACCTGCCCCGGCGCCTGGGCATCGTCGGGCAGGCACGCCCGACAGCCTGAGTGGGCGTCACGGCCAGAACGGCGTGCGCCTCACCCCGGCGCGAGCCCGTCGAGCCAGCCCTGGGGCCCCGGGTCGGCGAGCCATCGACTGACCGCCTGCTCGACCGTACAACCGTCGACGTTCACGAAGTAATCCATGTCGGTGATGGCGTCGATGCCGATGGAGATCCGGCTGATCGCCTCGATCGTGTCGCGCGGGGCGCGGGCAATAAAACTGTTATGGGCGGTGATGCGGCCGGTGTCGAGGCCGCCCATGCAGAGCCTGGGCTCGTCGAGCTTCCTGAGCCGGTACTTTTTGTTCAGGAACTGCGGCCGCCACAGCGGGCAGACGAACCAGTCGCCCGCGGCGATCCCATCGGCGATGCTCGCGATCCATTGCGCGTCGCTGCCGGCCACGACGCCGTACCCGTGATCGGCGAGACCATAGGCCTCGACGACCCTGACCGACCGCTGCGTGACGCCGGTCCCAGCGCCGATGCCCTGCACGCGCTTGCGCATCCGCGCGGATACCTCGGGCGTCTTGAGGTCGTCGACGGACGCAACGAGCGCCGCGGGAATGTAGTCGGGGACGGCCCAGAAGGATTCGCCGCCCTCGAACGCCATGCCCAGGGGCGTGATCTCCGACTTGTATCGGTCCCAGAACACGCTGTGGGAATGGGGAAGCCATGTCGCCACGAAGACATCGATCTTGCCCGCCCCAAGCAACGGATAGATCGCGTCATGCGATCCCCGGCGCATCTCGACCGGATGGCCGCGGCGTTCCAACACCCGTCGCACGAGCTCCGCCTGGACGGCGTAGAAGCTGAGATCGAGCTGGCCGAGGATGATCGGGGACCGCTGCGTCGTCATGGGGGCTCTCGCTCGTCTGGCGGGCTGTGGGGGCGGGCGCTCGCTTGCGTCCGCAGGGTGGAATGCGGGACCGGGGACCTTGTCAACCTACCGCAGGGGCGACAGGAAGCGTCGGGCGCCCGCATGGATGCATGGCGCCTACTCGGGCGGCAGCACGCCGATCTCCTGGATGCGGAACGTGTCGCGGAGCGGGTGCGCCTCGGGGTCCTTGAGCGAGTCCGGCAGGGTGTGGAGATAGCCGTAGCTGACGTAGAGGCGCCCGTCCCGGACCGTTCCCGTCGTGGCATAGACGTCGCCGGTCGCGAAGGTCTCCGCCACCTCGGCGCTTTGCCAGCCGTCGCGGCTGACCAGAGCCACGATCGTGTTGGGTGCCGCACCCGACGTGCGGTTGGCCATCGCGACGAGCCGGTCGGGCGAAAGAAGCACCAGACCGTCGACACCGACCAGCGGTTCGGGCAGCGCGAGTTCGGCGAACGCCTCGGGCGCATCGAGCGGTACCTTGAAAAGCGTGCCATCGCTTTTCTTCGCGACCAGAAGGTATCTGTCCGGGTGGACCCGGATGCCGTTGAGATTGAAGCCATTGCCCCGGAACCGCTCATGGGTCAGGAAAACGCTCGGCTCGCCCGCGGGCGTGATCTTGTAGATCGCCGCCGCCAGGCTGTCGGTCACGTAGGCATTGCCCTCGGCATCGATGTCCAGATCGTTGACGAAGTTGGATTCGCCCGGCCGCAGGTGCGACAGATCCACATACTGCAGCGGCGCGCCCGTCGCGAGATCGTAGATGCCGACCGCCGCGGTTGCAAAGCGGTCGGCGTCCACGCTGCGCTCGGACACGCCGTAGTCGGAATTGGCGATCAACAATCGGCCCCGCGCCCCGTCGACGCGGATACCGACCACCGAGCGCAACCGCTCGTCGCGCACGAGCGGGCTGACCTCGCCCGCGGGTGACACGGTGACGACGCTGCCCTGACGGATCGAGCCGAGCAGGAAATTGCCGGTTGTGGGGGCGTAATCCAGGCCTTCGGGATAAAGCGACGGCGCGGTGACGACAACGTGGCGCGTATCGTTGTCGTGAAAGACCTCACCACTCCGCGCCAGAACGGGCGCCACGGTCAGGACCAGCGCGAGTGTCACGGTCCCGATGTCTGCGTGCGAAAGAGCCATATCATCCCTCCGATCCGCCCAACCTTGGGGCTGCGGCACCAAGGTGCGGGGCGTCGATGGGCGCGCAACGGTTTCCGAACTGTCCCAATCCCGCTCACGCAGACGTCATCGGTCCGCTGAACGCGGCTCGACATAGGATGAGAAAATCTCAATCGAGCATCCTGATGACGCGATCCCCTGCACCCACCCCGCCGTACAAGGCGCTGCACCTTTTCGTCCGCGCAGCCCAGGGGGCAAGCTTTGCCGAGGTCGCGGTGGCGTTCGGGATCACGCCATCGGCGGTCAGCCACCAGATCAAAACGCTGGAGGCGTGGGTCGGCGCGCCGCTCTTCGACCGCAGCACCCGCACGCCGACGCTCACGCCCCTGGGCAAGGTGCTGCTTGACGGGGCGGGTGCGGCGGCCGGTCAGATCGACCGCGTCGCCACGGCCGTTCGTCGTGCGTCGTCATCCGGACGCGTGGTCGTCAGCGCGCCACCCGCCTTTGCCGCCTACCGGTTCCTGCCCGCGCTCGGAGATCTGCGGCGCGGCCTGCCAGGCATCGAGATCGACCTGCGGACCACCACCTACAACGCGACGGTGGAGACCGATGTCGTCGATCTCGCGATCCGGTTTCTGCACGGCACCGAGCCGGAGCATGCGACGCGCCTGGGCGTGGCGGGGTGGAGCGCGGTGTGCACGCGGGAGCATCTGGAGCACCTCGGGCGGCCCGGGCATGTGCGCGATTTGCGCCATGCGGTGCTGGTGCACGAGGCGGACTTCAACTTCTGGCCCGGCTGCCTGGCGGCCTGCGGGGTCAGGGATGCCCCTGGCCTCCGGTACATCGCCCTCGGCGACGCGCTCGGTACCCTGAGCGCCGCACTGTCCGGGCGCGCCGTCGCCCTGTCCCCGCGCGAGGTGACATCCGACCTGCGCCGACGCGGCCTGCTGGTGTCGATCCCCGGCGGCGACGTCGAACCCGACGCGGCATTCCGTGCCATTCCCACACAGACAGGGGGCCGGAAGGAGACCGTCCGACGCATCATCGCCGCGTTGAACGAGGCGCTTGCGTGACGCGCCCCGCGGGGTGGGCGGGTGCGGGCGGGCACCGGCCCCGCCCGTCACGACGATGCGGTATGCCGAGCGACACCCGCGCGGTCGCAAGGGGTCGGATCGCAACCTCGCCGTCCCCGCGCCAAGGCACATGACCGACGCCTGCGGCTGCGGGACGCCGGGATACGGAAGCCGGGGGCGCGGCGCCAGGCGATGACGGCGGGGGGCTACACCCGAGCCCCGGGAAACGAACGCCCCTTCGAGCCCGCGGCGGCGATCGAGCCATCGGGTCCGCGCGGTGACGGGACCTGGGTCACGCGCACCCTAGCCGCCGGACTGCGCGGAGACGGGGACCATGTCCGCGCATCCTCACCAGCGTCCGCCCCGACCGACACCCGCCAGGGCGCGGATCAGTTTGGCGGGAGGTGGACGGTGAACGTCGAGCCGACGCCGGGGCTGGTGTCCACCGAGATGCGACCGCCGTGCATTTCGACGATCTGGCGGCAAATCGTCAGGCCGAATCCCGATCCCGGGGTCTTGTCGGCTTCGGACACGCATCGCACGCCGGGCAGGAAGATGCGGTCCGCTGTGCCGGCCCCCATGCCGCGGCCGCGGTCGGTGACGGAGAGAGAGGGCGCGGGGCCGTCCTCGACCGAGATATCGACGCGGCGGTCCGCGGCACTGTATTTCAACGCGTTGCCGACGAGGTTGTCGATCAGGATCCCGAACAGCCGTTCGTCCACCTGCAGAAGTGCGGTGCCCGAAACGCTGATGCGCGCCCGGCTGGCCGGATCGAGATTGGAGAGGCTGCGGTCGATCAGATCGGTGGCGCGATGCGCGGCCCGTCGCGCCTCCTCGATCGCGTGGCCCGCGAGCGCCTTGGCGCCGACCACCACCTTGCCCATACGCTCCGCACAGGCATGGATGTCGGCGATGATCTCCTCGACATCGCCGCCCACGCCCGCGCGCCTTGCGCAGTCGGCGAGAAACATGATCTGGCGGGGCGGGGCAGACAGTTCGTGGCCCAGGGCGAAGACGACGCTTTCAAGCGATTTCTGCCGCTGCTCGAGCTGGCGATGGATGCGGCGCCGCTCGACGGCAAGGCTGATGATGCGCCCGAAGCGCACACTGCCCAGCTCGGATTTCAGCACGAAGTCCTCGGCCCCCGTGCGCAACGCGCGGATGGCCGAATCGAGATCGCTGTTGCCGGTCAGCACGACAATGGGGGTATCTACGGCCGAGATGCGCAAGCGCTCGACCACGCCCGCGCCGCCGCAATCGGGCAATCCCAGATCGACCAGGATGACGTCGGGCAGATGTTCGGCCAGCACCCGTTCCGCATCCGACAATCCCGGCACGCGACGGCGGCGCGCCTGCGGCATGTCGCGGAGAAGGAGATGTTCGATCAGATAGGCGTGATCATCCTCGTCCTCGATGATCAGGATGCTGAAGGGTGCGGGGGCGGCGCTCTCATGCGGCAACATGCACGTGTCTCCAGTACGAGACCAGGGTGGTGAGCGCGTCCTGGAACAACTGCGCGGTTGCCGCCTTGACCACGAAGGAATTCGCGTTCGCATCCAGGCAACGTTGGCGGTCGGCCCGGCTGTTCGAACTCGTGACGATGATCGCAGGAATACGCCGGATCCCGTCCACCCGCTTGATCAGCGCGATCAGGTCGGCCCCGTCGAGATGCGGCATGTCAAGATCGACCAGAAGCAGATCGGGAAAGCTGTCGGACATGCCGGTCAGCTGGGCCGCCGCCAGTTCGCTGTCGCTGAGCCGGGTCACCCGGATCGTCGGGTCGATGCGATTGAGATAATGCGTCATCAGGAACGCATGATCGTCGTTGTCCTCGATGAGCATGATGTGCATCACGCAACGACCTCCAGTTGGGCGTCCGCCATGCGGCGACGCTGCCGGACACGCTCGAGCGACGTGTCGATATGCGGCGCGATCGACAGCCAGAATGTGACACCGCGTGTGACGCCGCCCGTAACGGGGCCTTTCACGGGGCTCGTGACGTCCTCGGTGCCGTTGTCGGTCACCCAGGTGCGGCCACCGTGGATTTCCGCGACGCGCGTGACGATGGCGAGCCCCAGTCCCGAACCCTCGCCCTTGGGATCGACCTTCTGGTTGATGTAGAAGATCCGCTCCCGGGCGTGGTCGGGGATCCCGGGCCCCTCATCGCGCACGCCCAGATGCAACCACCCGTCGACCTCCTCGAGCACCACGTCGATGGTCATGCCCGGGCGGGGGCACGCGTGGCGCAGGGCATTCGACACCATGTTCTGGAGCGCGCGCTGCATCAGGTCCCGGTCCGCGACATGGGTGCCGAGACGGCCGCATCGGATCGTCGCACCGACCATTTCGACATGCGAGGCGAGCGAGGCGCGCAGATCGGCCATGACATCGTCGAAGGAGACCGGCTCGAAACGCGCCATCGACGGGTCGACCGATTTCAGCTCGACGATGTCCGAGATCAGCCGGCGCATGTTGTTGATGTTCCGCTCGACCCGATCCAGGGCGTGATCGACCAGCCCGCCGACACCCGACGCGACGTTCGAGCGCAAGATCTCGACAAACCCCGCCATCGAGACGAGGGGACTGTTCAGGTCGTGCGAGACCATGAACAGGATCTGGCGCATGTCGTTCTGGCGGATCTCCGAGGCGCGGAACTTCAACGCCATGTCCTCCGCGATCCTGCGCTGTTCGCCCTCACGCTGGGTCGCGGCGCGCAGGAGCGCGTTGCGCACGCGCAGCCGCATGTAGAAGAAGACGCAAAACCCCGTGAAGGCGGCTGCCGCCAGCGTGCCCGCGAAGATCATCAGGATCTGCGTCCCGCTCAGACCGGCTTCGAAGCTGAACCAGCGATCGCGCATCGACCAGAACATCGGTGTCTGCGAGATGTCCGCCAGCCGACGCTCGATCGTCACGGCCAAGGCGGGATTGAGCAGGGAGGTGGCGATCGCCATGTCCCGGCGCAGCAGCGGCTCGCCCGCCATCACGAATTTGTCGCGCAGCTCCAGGGTGTCCGCCATGTGGGAAAACCCAGGCTCGGCCTGCAGCGCGATGTCGATCTCGCCGCCTGCCAGGGCCACGAGAAGATCCATGTTGGTTTCAAGCCGCACGGCCGCGATGTCGTTCTGGTTGACGAAGATGTCCGGCAGCGTGTTCGCCACGACGCCGATGCGAAGCGCGGGATCGGCCGGCAGGGCAAAGGTCACGGCGTTGTCCGCGAGGCGGAACGGCACGATGCTGATCGCACCGATCGGCGCGGAAAACGACACGACGTCCCGCCGCTCCGCCGCCGTGCCGAGGGCCGGGTGCAGATCGGCCTCGCCCGCCTGCATCAAGGCCAGTGCGGCACCGGGATTGTCCACCTTGACGAATGTCAGCGTGGCGCCTTCGTGGTCGGCGATGGCCTGGATAAGTTCGATGGCATAGCCGGTGGGCGCGTCATCGACGGTCGTCGCGGCGAAGGGTGGGAAATCGTTGTAGACGACCCGCCAGACCTGCGCCGCCCCTCCGACGCGCGCGTCCCCGGTGCCCGGCGCGCCGGGCGCCGTCGGCACCGGGCCGTCGGCGGCCATGGGCACGCCGTGCATCCCCAGGGCACCGACGACGATGGCGCCGAACACCAGGGAGATCAGACGCTTCGGGCCCATGGTCGCACTCCCCGCCGGCTCATGTCAGCCCGCTCCACAGCTACAGTCCGAAACCTAGACCTCCGAGGTTATCAATTAGTGTACTGAACAGAACAATTAAACTTTCGATAATTCCCTTTCGCGGATTAACAATTTCGTTGCGACGATCGTCCTAGTCTGGCGATGGCAGCTTTAGGAGGTGACCTGTGGACGACGCGCTTTATCTCGATCTTGCCGAGCAGACCGGTAGCGGCGCGAACGATGGGCAGGCAAGCGGCACGCCGACATTGCGCACAAGCACCCTGCTGATCGTCGATGACAGCCGCATTGACCGGTCCCAGATCATCTTTGCGGCCAAGCGCAGCGGGCTGAACCTGCGGATTCTCGAGGCGTCGAGCCTCAAGGCGGCGATGGACGTCATCGAGACCAGCCGACCCGATATCGCCACGGTCGATTTCTGCATGACCGATGGCTGCGGCGTCGACGCGGTGGAGGCGCTGCGCCGCTGCGGCACCCGGGCGGTCGTCGGCGTATCGGGCAGCGACGACCCGACTGTCGACCGCGCAATGCGCGCCGCCGGGGCATCGATGTTCCTCAACAAGAGCGACATCACCCCCGAGCGCCTGCGCGCGGCCATCGAGCACGCCATGGGCCAGGGCCCTGCCGCGCAAGACGTCAAGATCGCGCTGTCCGAATTCGATCTGCTTATTCTCGACCTGGTGCGCGAACTGAACCAGGCCGACACCGCCGATCTTGCCAACGACATCCTGAAACGCTGCGCGTCGCTCGACTACGCCCTGGAATCAGCCCATTACGCCGAGGCCAGGGAGATCGCCGCAGAGATCTCCCGCAACGCCGGCCGGATCCGCGATGCCATCGCCAAACCGAAATAGACGGGGGGAGACCGCGCAGACCTGACCGGTCCGCCACCCTGGGGTGCGGGAACGCGCCCGTGGGGGCCCGAGAGATGTCGGAGGGATCCTGTCACCGCCGGTGCCGGACCGGACCCATCGCGTGGCGCCATGGTCCTACGGCGTTCTACGCCAGCGGGCACGACGTGCGATGTGGCCGCGGCACAGTGACGGTAGTTTCGGCGGCCGCGCGCGCGTTACTTCTGCTGCGTTTGCGCGGAAGAAGTTCTGTTTGATGTATGCTGCAAGCATCAAGAAAATAAGATCTGGCTGTGCTGGCAGTCCTAGGCGAACCGGTCTCCGCTTTACCAACGCCCGTTTACAGGGAAATAACGGGGAATTTCATTCGTCCTGCGGGCCGATTTCCGGATCCGGGCCGCGATTGCCGTGCAATTGCAGAGGGTTGCAGGGCTATTCCCTGTTCTTGCGGAACAGGGAAATCCCGGGACAGGAAGAGGGAGCGCGATCTCGGAAACAGGGAAAGCACCGGGCGGAACAGGGAATGCGTGCCGCACCCGGCTATCGGGGGAACCGGGGAAGGTCTGGCTCGTCGCGCTCACGTGGCTCCGCCAGGAGCAGGATCGTTGCATGGCCGCCCGACTGTTGAAGAGTCTGGGCGTAGAGCGCGACGTTCCGGCCGTGCGTCAGCCAGCTCTCCGCGTTGACGTCATCCATGCCGGTGACGCGATCGCCGGAGGCGGACGGCGTCGGCGCGTCGCGAAGCGGATCGCCAGTCTTCAGCCGGATCGCCGGAAAACATTCCGCGCGGTGCGCGTAGCGAAGCGCGCCGTCCTTGGCGAAGACCACGGCCAGGGTCTCCCGGTGAAGATCGACGTAGCGTCGGGGCACCGCCTCGCGGCTGACGTCGAAGCGTTCCGCGAGCGCCACGACATGGTCGAGGTCGGGCGCATGGCGGAGGAAGGGCGCGACGCCCGCCTCCGGCAGGAGGACCGCCGCCGCGAACGCGTTTGACCTGCCCCCCGGTGGTCCCTCGTTCATAACGAGAATCCTTTGGTTTGATAGTGGTCGATTTGGGGTTGGGCAAGCGCGCCGTGCGCGGTGCCATCAACGAGCCCAAGCGCCCGGCGCGCTGCTGCCGGGGTCTT
>JANNOT010000363.1:0-5488 GCA_031399375.1 Paraoceanicella sp. | reverse complement strand
CCGGCCGATCGCCTCGATACGCGCGTCCAGATCGCCCGCAACTGCCCCGCCGCGCACCAGCGCACGGACAAGACCCAGCAGGTTGCGCAGGCGATGGTCAAGCTCGGACGCCAGCACGCGCTGTCGGTCGCGTTCACGCTCCGCGACGACGATCCGCGACTGAAACCGGTTCAGGGCGGCACGAGTCACCATGGCCTGAACCCGAAACGCCTCGACCATCGGATCGATCCCGTCCGACAGGGGCGGCCGACACCCGATCAACCACGACCCGTCACCGAGCGGCACGAGAAACGCCGTCACCGGACCCTGTGGGCCGGGCAAGATGACCGCCCTTGGTTCGCTGCCATCGTCCGTCAGAAATTCCACGATATCGTCGATCGGGGGCACCGACCCGTGGACCAGTTGCGTCGATCCGCGCCAAAGCAGCACGCCTGTCCAGCCGAGTTCTTCGGTGGCCGCGCGCGCGTGCTGGAGCCAGGATGCGCCGTCCTCGGTAACCTGTGACAGCGCGACCATCAGGTCACTGCCACGGGCGTCCGGCGGCCCGGCGAACGGGGGCGACATACCGCCCGGCAGGTCGGACGGCATCACATCGTCACGCATCGACCGAACCCTGGCAGGCGATGCCCACCGCTTCCCCGACCTGAACCCTCGTGCATCCCCGTTCCTCCCCGGAACCTCGCGAAGGGTGGATTATCGGGGATTGGCGGGCCGCGTACCTACAACATAGAGCAAACCGGTCGGAAAGTTCGCGCCTGAACCTGCTCGCGCGGGGCCAAGACGCCCCGCGCGGTCCGCACCGGGTCAGACCCGGGCAGCCATGTCAATATCAGTTCTTGCTTGTCCACTCATCGACCTGTTTCTCGGCTGCGTCCTTGGCAATGCCGTAACGCTCCTGAATCTTGCCGACAAGCTTCTGGCGATCACCTTCGATCTGGTCGAGTTCGTCGCCGGTCAGTTCACCCCAGGTCTTGAGAGCGGAGCCCTTGAACTGTTTCCAATTGCCCTCGATGCGGTCCCAATTCATGACGTTCTCCTGTTTTGGCCATATCGCGTACGCGACATGTCCGAAACGTCGGGCCGGGCCGAGAGTTCCATGGTGGCGTCGGAACGCGAAGGGGTCCTACGGTGTTCTCCTGTCAAAACGCCTGAGCCCAGGATGTCCGCGCCAAGGAGCCCCGCCCCGTGATCCCCAGTCCCCGCATCACCTATCGCCCGCTGCGCCCGAAGCTGCGCCACGGGGGCCTCGATCGCGAAAGCCTGCGTACCGCAAGCCTCGTGCTGATCGCCACGGTCCTGGGGCTGAGCGCGCTGCACGAGGCGCGGCCCTTCGCGATTCCGACGGTTCTGGCCGCCCTGGCCGCCCTCGTCCTTGCGCCGCTTGCGCGCAGACTGGAGCGGCGGGGGGTTTCCCAGGCCCTGGCGGCGGCGCTGCTGGTCGGCGGCACGCTGGCCGCGGTCGGCGGCGCGACCTATGCCCTGGCCCCGTCGGCGTCCGAAATGCGCGCCTTCGCCCCCCAGGTGCTGGAGACGGTGGACAAGCTTTTCGAGGAGCTGAACCTGAACTTCGGCGCCGGGGCGCCCCAACCATCGATCCCCTTCGGCGTGCCGACCGCGGCGGGACCGGCGGCCGAGGAAAGCCCCGCACCAAGCGAACGGTTGATGGAATCGGGGGCGGAATTCGCCGGCGGCGTCGCGGTGGGGGTGTCGGGCTTTCTGGGCGCCGCCCTCTATTCCGCGTTCCTGACGTTCTTCCTGCTGGCCGAGCGGGCCAGCGTGACCCGCGCGGCACTGGCGCTCGGCGGCGGATTTCGCACCCGCCTTCGGCTCAACCGGACGTTTCGCGACATCCGCGCCAACGTGTCGGACTATCTGCTGGCGGTCACGGCGATCAACGTCGTTCTGGGAATGGTGGGTGGGGTGGCGTTCTGGCTTGTCGGCATGCCCAATGCAGCCCTGTGGGGGGCGGTCCTGGGGGTCCTGAACTTCATGCCGTTCATCGGACCGCTGGTGACCGCGGGCCTCGTGTTCGCCGTCAGCCTGACAGCGACGTCGAGCATCACGGACGCGCTCGCCCCGGTCGCGGTCGTCGCCGCGCTGAACCTGATCGAGGGGCAGGTGGTGACGCCGATGGTCATCAGCCGTCGCGTCAGCCTCAGCCCCCTGTCGGTCTTCATCGCCGTGGCATTCGGGGCGTGGCTCTGGGGGGCGGCGGGCGCGCTGCTGGCGACGCCCGCCCTGATCGTGGCGCGCTGCTTCGTGCTGAACGAAAGCGCTCAGCGCCGGGCGGCGACGTAAGCCCCGGCGAGCACGGCGGCAGCCGGCAGCACGAGGCCGCCACTGCCGCGCATCAGGGCCTGCCCCGAGCGGATGACTTCTGCCACCGCCCCCGCGCGCGCGGCCGAGACATCCGCCGCCGCCTGGGCGATCCGCCGACGTGTCCGCATGCGACCGAGGAGATGGAGCAGCATGGCAAGGACGAGGAACCCCGCGCCGAATGCCAGCGCAGCCCCCATCGGTCCGAGCGCCCGGCTGGCGGCGATGAACCCCGCGGCCACGAAGAACCCCGCGCCGACCAGCCCCGCGGCGCCCGCGGCCGCCGACCAGAGCACGCCGTCGATCCGGACGGTGACAGCGGCGCGGGTGGCATTCGCCGCCAGGGCAGCGAAGGGAAGAAGAGCCGCGCCGAACATCAGCGCTTGAGATAGGCGCCGAGGGCGAGCCCGAGCCCGAGTGCGATCCCCACGGCGGTCAGGGGATGCGCGGCCACCGTCGTCTCGAGCCGCCTGCTGAGCACACGCAGTGCATCGCCCGCCACATCCGACGCCTGCGGCTGGCCATATTCCGCCGCCATCTCCTCCATCTTCGCCTGCATCTTCAGCACCTGCTCCGCCAGATCGGCGATGGCGGGCGGCACCCCGTCCTCGGCCATGCGGGCTTTCGTGGTCGCGTTCATCGTGGCATCCTCCTCGTCGGGTATGGGGGCACGGCCTTGCCGCCGGATGGGTCGCACCGTCGGGTGCGTCATCCTGCGGTGAAACGCGCGGCGGACCGAAAAGTTCGGTCGGTGCAGTGGAACCTGCGGCGTCGGGACGCGTTCTGAGCCTGCGCATTCGCGCGACTATGACGTCCTGATCCGCCCCCTCCCGCCCCACCGTGCCCCGAAGGAGAGCCTTTCATGCGCGACACCCAAGCCGCCCCGCATCTTGCCCCCGAGATGCGGGTCCTTCCGGGCGACTGGACCCGGCTGGGTGCGACCTGGGACGGGGCCGGGGTCAACATGGCGGTTTTTTCGGCCCATGCCTCGCGCGTGGAACTCTGCCTCTTCGACCGCGACGGGCGGCGCGAGACGGCCCGGATCCCGCTCCCCGAACGGACCCACGAAATCTTCCACGGCTACTTCCCGGACCTGCGCCCGGGGCAGCTCTATGGCCTGCGCGCCCACGGCCCCTACGAGCCCCGGGCGGGCCACCGGTTCAACGCCAACAAGCTTCTGCTGGACCCCTATGCCCGGGCGCTTCGCGGCGACATTCGCTGGCACGATGCACTGCACGGCTACCGGGTCGGCCACAGGGATGCCGACCTGTCGTTCGACCGTCGGGACTCCGCGTCGGCCATGCCCAAATGCGTGATCGTCGACCCCGCCCATACGTGGGGTCCGCGTCGCCGCGCCACGACCCCCTGGGAAGATACCGTGATCTATGAGGCGCATGTGAAGGGGATGACCGCGACGCGCGAGGACGTGTCCCCCGACCTGCGCGGGACATTTGCCGGGCTCGCCACCCCCGGCGTCATCGACCACCTGCGACGGCTGGGGGTGACGGCGGTCGAACTGATGCCGATCCAGGCGTTCTTCGACGACCGCTACCTGGTCGAGCGGGGCCTGAAGAACTACTGGGGCTACAGCACCCTGGGCTTCTTTGCCCCCGCGCCGCGCTACCTCGCCCCCGGACACGGGATCGAGGATTTCAAGATCATGGTCCAGCGCCTGCATGATGCCGGGATCGAGGTCATCCTCGACGTGGTCTACAACCACACGGCCGAGGGTAACCATATGGGCCCGACCCTGTCGTTCCGCGGTCTGGACAACGCGAGCTACTACACGCTCGCCGACGATCCGCGATACTACTACGATACCACCGGCTGCGGGGCGAACGTGAACATGCGCCATCCGCGCGTGTTACAGATGGTGACGGATTCCCTGCGCTACTGGGTGCGCGACTGTGGCGTGGACGGGTTCCGCTTCGACCTCTGCTCCACGCTCGCGCGCAACCGCGATGCGTTCGACATCGAAAGCCCGTTCCTGACGACCCTCGCCCAGGATCCGATCCTGTCGCGAGTCAAGCTGATCTCCGAAAGCTGGGATCTGGGCGTCAACGGCTATCAGGTCGGCGGCTTTCCCCCCGGCTGGGCGGAATGGAACGGCCGCTACCGCGACGACGTGCGCGCGTATCTCAAGGGCGACGAGGGGCAGGTCGCGGGGCTCGCCGCCAACCTGCTCGGATCGGGCGACATCTTCGACGAGCGCGGGCGCAGACCATGGGCCAGCGTCAACTTCCTCACCGCCCATGACGGCTTCACCCTCGCCGACCTCTACGCCTATAACGCCAAGCACAACGAGGCGAACGGCGAGGACAGTCGCGACGGCCACAACGACAACCGGTCGTGGAACTGCGGGGCAGAGGGGGAAACCGACGACCCTGCGATCATGGCCCTGCGCCTGCAGATGCGCCGGTTCGCCATGGCCACCATGATGGTGTCCCAGGGCACGCCGATGATCCTGATGGGCGACGAGATCGGCCGGAGCCAAGGCGGCAACAACAATGCCTATTGCCAGGACAGCCCGATCGCCTGGATGGACTGGAGTGACAACCCCGACGAACAGGCGTTCTGCGACTTTACGGCGGGCCTGATCCGGTTGCGCCACCAGGTTCCCCTGCTGGGCCAACCACGCTACCTCCACGGTGCGCCCGATGTCCGCTGGCTACGCGCGGACGGCGCCGAAATGACGCCCGAGGATTGGGGCAATGGCCTCGCGCGCAGCGTGGGCCTTTGGCTTGAGGGGTCGGGCGGCGCCGCACTCGTGCTCGCCAATGCGCACCACGACTCGGTCATCTTCCAGCTACCCGCCGGACCCGGCGACGCCGCCTGGCGTCTCCGGCTCGACACAGAAACCGGAAACTTCGACCCCGCCGGACCCGGACGTCCCGGCGGCGAGAGTGTCGAGGTCAAGGGCCGGTCTCTTGTGGTCCTGTCGGCCTGAGGGAATGTACGAGCGTGTAGTTTTGCGTTTGAGTAGGGTTTTTTTGTGGGAACGGGCGCCTTGTGTGGCGCCCGTTTTTTTGTATTTGGTTGCGGGGGCAGGATTTGAACCTGCGGCCTTCAGGTTATGAGCCTGACGAGCTACCGGGCTGCTCCACCCCGCGGTGATGGTTGTGTCGTGAGAGGGAGGATGCGGTTTTTGTGTATTGGTCTGGCGGCGACCTAC
>JANNOT010000056.1:0-26014 GCA_031399375.1 Paraoceanicella sp. | reverse complement strand
CCGCAGGCGGGCGAGCGGGGTCTCGAACGGGCTTCCGAACGGGCTCTGGCCCCGAAGGTCGAGCGCGCTGACCTGCAGCCGCGTGCCGTCCCAGCGCCCGCGCGCGATGGCAAAGCGGGGGCGGTAGGGCGGCTCGACCGTCACGGGCACGGCGTTGATCCGGCCCCCGCCGCCCGCTGCGCGGTCGAGCAGGCCGCTCACCAGATCGTCGCGCGTCTGCACGGGGGCAAGGCGCGAGACCACGACCCGCCCGCGGTTCCAGAGCCCGCTGACCCGCACCCGCGTGCCATCGGCAACCACCGCCGCCCCGGGCGGGAGGTCGAGCGGTACGCCGAGGACCAACACCTCCGCCCCGCGGCGGACCAGGGGGCCGATCAGCGCGTCCACCCGCTCAATCCGCCGCGCGGTCAGGGTGCCGGCCACGGGGCCTGCGTCGATCGCGACCACATCGCCCGGGACGATGGCGCCAAGCGCGATGGGCCCGAGGGCGTCGCGAACCGGCACGCCGGGGGGCGTTGCCACGCTGAGATCGCCGAGCATGAGCGAGCCGAGCGCGGTCACGATGCCGTAGATGCCGGTCCCGCCGATCCCGCCCTCGGTATCGTCCTCGGCGCCGCCGCCGGGCTTGCGCCGCTCGGCCACCCGATCGGGTCCCGTGCAGCCCGCGGCGGCCGTGGCGAGGAGCAGGGCGAGCAGGCGGCGGCGGGTCATTCGGGCTCCTCCCCGGCGGCACCCGGGGGGGGATCCGCCGCGCGGTAGAAATAGACGCCGAAGCGGAAGCGTTCCCGCGCGGCCGGGTCGTCGGCGTCGGCGGCCTGGGCGGCGAGGGCGGCCGCGTTCAGCTCCGCCAGTGTCGCGAGGGCACGGATGCGGGCCAGATCCTCCAGCGCCGCCACCCGGGCCGGGCTGAGGCGGTTGTAGAACACCGCCCGCTCGAGGAACCGCGGCGCACCGGGCGGTGTGGCAAGGTTGCGCGTCGCCGCCTCGGCATGGTCGGCAAGGTTGCGGGCAAAAAACTCGAGCGCGGCATCGGACTGCCCGTCGGGCAGCACCGCCTCGACGACGAGGACGAGCCCCCCGTGGTCGTCGATCGCGACGAGGCCGAGGTTCACGAGCTCGTCGAGCACCGTGCGCGGGCGCAGGTCGCGGCTTATCGCGCCGACCAGGTCCTCGAACCCCGGTGGCTCGCCCGGTTCCGCGCGGCGGGCGAGCCTCCGTGGTCCGCCATCCGGGCCGCGGAACGCGGGATCGCCGAGCCAGCGGCCGAGCACCGTGGCGGCGAGCGCGCGCGCCCGCGCAGGTGGCGGCGCCCGGCCCCGCAGCGCACGC
The DNA here is from genome assembly GCA_031399375.1 of Paraoceanicella sp. Lineage (GTDB taxonomy): Bacteria > Pseudomonadota > Alphaproteobacteria > Rhodobacterales > Rhodobacteraceae > Paroceanicella. Next base: position 24,685 of record JANNOT010000056.1, on the reverse strand, counting down.
ACATCCTTGCGGTGCACCCCGGTCAGCAGGCTGACCCGGCTGTCGGTCGGTGGACGATCGTCGAGCGCGAACTCCGTCTCCGCCACCTCCACCAGCACCTCCTTCAGCAGTTCGGTCGCTGCGGGCAGGGTCAGCCCGCGGCGGATCATCAGCCGCGCGAGCGGGCGCAACACCCGGCGCAGGGCCGCGCGGACAGGCCCCGCGGCGGCGCTCGGCGCGGCGGGATCAGCCGGGGGCGGGGCATCGGGCGGCGGGGCATCGGGCGGGGCCATGGCGCGCGTCAGGCGCCACAGCCGGGCGCATCGGCCCGGGTCGCCGGTCCGTTCCCGCAGGTCATGCTGGCCGCGCCCTGTCCCATCGTGACGACCCTAGCCCGGTGATCCGGGGCCGCAAGGGCCCCGGACCGTCTCCGGCGTCGGGTTCAGGCGGCGCGGCGCGTGCGCCCGCGAACCAGTCCCGCGGCGATCAGCGCGCTGGCCAGAAGCGGCAGGGCCCCCGGCAGCGGTACCGGGGCCACGTCGGGGACCGCGATCCCGAAGCGCGCGCCCGTCAGGTCGGCCGCGCCAAACACGGCCGTCAGCGCACCGGCGAGATCGCCCGCGATCAAGAGCTCCACCCCCGCGTCATCGACGGTGCCGAAGGTGAACAGCGCGATGTCCGCTGCCCCGCCGATCACGTCGCCAAAGACGGTTGCCCCGGCGGTGTCGATCAGGAAGTTGCCGACCGTGGCCGAGACCGCGGGATCGGCGAGTGCCGCGAGCGTCACGCCGCTGCCCTCATGGGCGATCAGCGCGTTACCCGTGACGGTGTCGAGGGTGCCCCCGGTGATGGCGAAGGCAAAGACCGGGTTGGCCCCGGTCGCATCGACAGTGGCGGTGCCGAACGGGGCGCCCGAGAGGCCGAGGGCCGCGAGATCGGCGGTCACCTCGACCGTCGTCTGGTTGCCGCCGAGCGCGAGCGTGGCCGCCTGTGCCGCGGAGGCGAGGCCGAGCGCGCCGGTCAGCGCGAGGCCTGCGAGAAGGGTTCGAAAGATCATGATGCGTCTCCTGCAGATTGCGTGGGAATTTTTCCCACGCAATTTTCTATCGCGAAACCCGCGCCGCGCCCAGCCCTTCACGAAAAGGTTAACACGTGGCGGGGCGCCCTGGTCAGCCCGCCGCAGCGCGGCCCTGGTCAGCCGCCGCAGCGCGGCCCGGTCAGCCCGCCGCAGCGCGGCCCGGGGTGGCGTGCAGGCGCGTGCGCAGGGTGTCGAGCGCCATCGGGCGCCCGAAGAGATAGCCCTGGCCGATCGCACAGCCGAGATCCTCGAGAATGCGGGCCTGGCTCTCGGTCTCCACCCCCTCGACCACCAGGCGCATCCCGAAGCCGCGGGCGATGTCGACGATGGCATCGAGCATGAAGCGGCGCTGGTTGGAGCTTTCGATGTCGGTCACGAAGCTGCGGTCGATCTTCAGCTCGTCCACCTCCATGCGCTGGAGATAGGCGAGGCTCGAATACCCCGTGCCGAAATCGTCGAGCGACAGCCGGACGCCGAGCCCGCGCAGTGCGCGCAGCAGATTGTCGAGATTGTCCCAATCCTCGATCAGCAGCGTCTCGGTCACCTCGAGCGTCAGGCAGTCGGGTGGCAGGGCGGACGCGGCGAGGGCTGCGCGGACGTCCTGCAGGATCGCAGGTGCGCGGAAATGGAGCGAGGACAGGTTCACGCTGACGGCGATGTCCGTCCCGGTCGCGCGCCGAAGCTCGGCGATGGCCCGCGTCGCCGTGCGAAGACACCAGCGGTCGAGGTCGAGGATCTGGCGGCTGTCCTCGGCGACCGGCAGGAATTCCGATGGCGCGAGGACCGTATCGCCGCGCTGCCAGCGGATGAGCGCCTCGACCCCGATGATCCGTCCGCCCCGCAGCTCCACCTGCGGCTGGAAATGCAGCACGAACTCATCGGCCGCCAGCGCGGCGGGGATCGAGTCGACGATCTGGCGCCGCCATTCCACCTGACGGGCGAGCGCCTGATCGAAAAAGCAGAACCGGTCGCGCCCGGTCTCCTTGGCCTTGTAGAGCGCCACATCCGCCGCCTTCATCAGCCCGCCCAGCGACGTGTCGGCGCCCGGCGCGATGTCAGCGGCCGAGGCGAGCCCGAGGCAGGCGCGCGGGATGATGTCGCGCCCGTCCGCCTTCACCGGCCCGCGCAGGGTGGCGAGGAGCGCGGTGCAAAACCGCTCCAGCGCCGGTCGGTCGAGCGGACCGGGCAGGAAGCCTGCGAATTCGTCCCCGCCGAGCCGCCCCGCGAACCCGCCGAGCGGCTGGAGCTGCCGACGCAGGCGCGATGCGATGACCCGCAGCAGGTGATCGCCCACCGCATGGCCATAGGTGTCGTTGACCGCCTTGAACGCGTCCAGATCGACCAGGATCACGATCCCGCCGGGCGTGTCGCGCAGGGCAAGCTCCGCGCGCTGGCGGAAATGGGTGCGGTTTGACGTGCCGGTCAGGGGGTCGTAATAGGCCAGGAAGTTCAGCCGGTCCTGCGCCTCGGTCAGCGCACGGCTCGCCTGCACCTCCCGCCGCAGCAGATGCATCGCGGTGAAGGCGAGAAAGGCGAAGAGCCCGAGCAGCGCCCCCGCCGAAAAGGTCATGCGGCGCAACAGGTCGGTCTGCCGCTCCGTCGCGGTCGCCTTGGCCTGCAACTGCCGGTCGGTGAAGCCCACGAGCGCCTGGCGCGCCCAGGCTACCTTGGCGACGAAGCTGCGGAACGTGCGCCCCACATCGGCGGGGGACGCGGCCAGAAGGCGGTCGGCGGTTTGCTGCACCTCGCGCATCGGGGCGAGATACTCGGGCTCGCGCGCGACCACCCCCTCGGACAGGAGCCGCTCCAGCGCCTGGACCCGCAGGAAGAGGTGGTCATTCGCCGCCTCGATCGCATGGCGCCGCTTGGGCGAAATGGCCCCGCGGTCAACGGCGTCGCGCACCTGCTCGGACAGCTTCTCGACCTCGACCAGCGCGATGATCCCCTCGCGCAGCTTGTAGGATTCGAGGAATGGCGCGCCCTGCTCGGCTGCCTCGAAGGCACCCCAGACCTGGTGCCCGAGCACGCCCGTCATCAACACGACGCCGGTGAGGATGACGAAGAATCCGCGGCGGGACGAGAGGCTGATGCGCAGGCGCATGGCGGCGGTCCGGCTTGCTGGCCCGTCAGTCCTCGGGGCCGGCTTCGATGCGCTCGGCCATCCAGACCCAGTAATGCTCGTTCTCCCGCGCGCCCAGCACCGGATGCTCGCTCATCGGCAGGATGACCTGGAGCGGACCGCGCGCCCGGCGCGTATGCGGCTGTCCGTTGACGCGGGTGGCGATCAGGACGGGATAGTCGGTCCAGAGAGCGCGGGGGATGGTGACGGTGAAGTCGTTCTCGGCCACCAGGCGCACCGAGGCGGCGTCCGCCAGGCCGTTGGAGGCGAGGATGTCCGACAGGAGCACGCCGTCGAACGCCATGGGATCGGGCGTCCAGGGCGTGACCGTGGTCAGGCGCCAGGTTCCCAGCGCCTCGAGCGCCGCGGGCGTGTAGGACGAGGCGCCGGTGGGCCCACGAACGGTCAGCTTGGCCGCCTGGAACGTGACGGCCGGAAGTGCCACCCGCTCGGCCCCTGCCCGGGCGTCCGACAGCCCACCTGCTGCGAGGATCAGCAGGGTGAACACCAGTGCCAGGCCGATCCGTCGCATCACAGCATGCCTCCCCACGAATGATGGGCCGAGGATGGGACGCAAACCTTTCCCCTGCGATAACGCGGGCGTCAGAGCCGCGCCAGAACGCCCCCGAGGCTCTCGCGCCAGTCCCGCGCGGCGATCCCCCAGACCCCCGCGATCCGCCCCAGGTCGAGGCGGGAGTTCAGCGGCCGCCGCGCCGGGGTGGGATAGTCCGCCGTCGGGATGCCGACCAGCTCGGGCGACGCGCCGCCCGCCCGCGCGAAGATCTCGGCGGCAAAGCCGTGCCAGGTGGTGAACGGCCCGCCGCCGGAGAGGTTGTAGATTCCCGCCTCGCCTCCCCCGTCGCGCAGGCGCGCGGCAATGGTCCAGATTGCCCCGGCGATCTCGTCCGCCGATGTCGGACGCCCCCACTGGTCCGCCACGATCGTGAGCCGGTCCCGCTCCGCCCCGAGCCGGAGCATGGTGCGCACGAAATTCGCACCATGTGGCGCATAGACCCACGAGGTGCGCAGGATCACGTGGTCGGGATTGCACGCGGCCACGAGGTATTCCCCCGCGAGCTTCGAGGCGCCGTAGACCGAGGTCGGGCCTACGGGCGCGTCCTCGCCCTGGGGCATCTCGCCGGTCCCCGCCAGGACATAGTCGGTCGAGATGTGGATGACCGGCACGCCCCGTGCGGCGGCAGCGGTCGCGAGCGCTCCCGCGCCGGTCGCGTTCAGCGCCCAGGCGGCGGCCGCGTCGGCCTCAGCCCGGTCCACCGCGGTATAGGCGCCCGCGTTGATGACAATGTCGGGCGCCGCCGCCTCGACCGCCGCCGCGAGCGACCCCGGCTGGGCAAGGTCGGCGCCGTCGCGTCCGGGCTGGATCAGCGTGACGCCGGCGGGCACGGTGGCGGCAAGCGCCACGCCCACCTGCCCGGTGCGGCCGATCACCAGCGCCCTCACGCCCGGGTCCCATGGGCAAAGGGCGTCGCGTAATCCCTCAGGCGCGGATGCCGCCGGTCCTTGTCCGACAGCGTGACCGCATCCTCCTCCACCCCCCAGTCGATGCCCAGCTCGGGGTCGTTCCAGAGGATCCCCGCATCATTGGCGGGGGCATAGGGGGCGGTGACCTTGTAGATCACCTCGGTATCGGGGGTGCGCGTGACAAAGCCGTGCGCAAAACCCTTCGGTACGAAGAGCTGGCCCCAGTTCTGCGCCGAAAGCTCCACCGCCACATGCCGCCCGAAGCTGGGCGAGCCCGCGCGGATGTCCACCGCGACGTCCAGGATCGCGCCGCGCACCACGCGCACCAGCTTGTCCTGGGCAAAGGGCGGGGTCTGGAAATGCAGCCCGCGCAGAACGCCAACCGGCGCGGACAGCGAGTGGTTGTCCTGGACGAACGGCACGTTCACCCCATGCGTGGCCAGGTCGGCGGCATTGAACACCTCCGAGAAAAACCCACGCGCATCGCCGAACCGGGCGGGCGTGATCAGGAGCACGTCCGGTATCTCCTGCGGCGCGACGGTGATGGGCATGCCTCTTCCCCCGGTTGTCCCCGGGCACCGATGCCCGCGCCGCGACTGGTAGCACCCCCGCGCCTGTCGGTGAAGCGGCGGATGGGGTCGCAGATCGCGCTTGCAACACCGGCACGCCCGGGCGATGACCCGGAGATTGTAGGGGTGACAATCGGCCCCGGGGGCGGCGAGGGGAAGCGTGGCGGTACCGGCACTGCGGGTCGAGGGCCTGGCGAAGTTCTACGGCGGGGTCCGTGCGGTCGATGGCGCGAGCTTCGAGATCCCCCAGGGTTCGATCACAGGTCTGATCGGCCCGAACGGCGCCGGCAAGACCACGACCTTCAACATGATCGCAGGCGCAGACCGCCCGACCGCCGGAACGATCACGTTCCAGGGCCAGGACATAACTGGGCGGGCCACCCACGAGCTGTTCCACCTTGGCATCGTGCGCACGTTCCAGCTCCCGCGGGAATTCGCCAAGCTGACGGCGCTGGAAAACCTCATGGCCGCGGCCCCCGACCAGCCCGGCGAGCGCATCCTGATGAACTGGCTGCGCCCCCGGGCCGTGCGGGCCCGCGAGGCTGCGGTGCTGGCGCGGGCCGAGGAGACGCTGGGCTTTCTCGGGCTCGGCCATGTGCGCGACGTGCCCGCGGGCAACCTGTCGGGCGGGCAGAAGAAGCTGCTGGAACTGGGCCGCACCATGATGACGGATGCGCGGCTCGTCCTGCTCGACGAACCCGGCGCCGGGGTGAACCCGACCCTGATGCTCAAGATCGCCGAGATGATCCGCGTCCTGAACCGTGACCGCGGCTACACGTTCTGCATTATCGAGCATGACATGGACCTGATCGCGAGCCTCTGCGACCCCGTGATCGTGCTGGCCGAGGGCAAGGTCCTGACCCGGGGCGCCATGGCTGCGGTGCGCGAGGATCCCCGGGTCATCGACGCCTATTTCGGCGGGAGTTTCGCGTGAGCGTCCTGCGGCTGGAGGGGATCGACGCGGGGTACGGCGACCACCCGATCCTGCACGGCGTGTCGCTGCACGTGGACGCGGGCGAGGTCGTCGTGGTGATCGGGCCGAACGGGGCGGGCAAATCCACCGCGCTGAAATCGGTGTTCGGCCTTCTGACCATCACCCGCGGCCGGGTGGTGCTGGGCGACGAGGACATCACCAACACCCCGCCCGAGCGGGTGGTAACCCGGGGCGTCTGCTACGTGCCCCAGACGGGCAATGTGTTCGTGAACCTGAGCGTGCAGGAGAACCTGGAGATGGGCGCCTATGTGCGGCGCGACGACTGGCGCCCGCGGCTCGCCGAGATCTTCGCCATGTTCCCCGACCTTGCCGAAAAGCGCCGCCAGCCCGCGGGCAGCCTGTCGGGCGGCCAGCGCCAGATGGTGGCGATGGGCAAGGCGCTGATGCTCGAGCCGCGGATCCTGCTGCTTGACGAGCCGACCGCGGGCCTCAGCCCCAAGTACCGCGGCGAGATCTTCGAGACGGTCCGGCGCATCAATGCCGCAGGCGTGCCGATCCTGATGGTCGAGCAGAACGCCAAGCAGGCGCTTGGCATCGCGGACCGGGCCTACGTCCTGGTCGATGGCGAGAACCGGCACGAGGGGACAGGCCCCGCGCTGATGGCGGACCGAGAGGTGGCGCGCATGTTCCTCGGCGGCCGGGACTGAGGGGCGGGCCATGTGGGAGCTCTTCAACTTCTACCTCATCCCCGGGATCGTGCTGGGCTGCATCTATGCGCTCGGCGCGCTCGGCATTTCGCTGACCTTCGGGATCCTGCGCTTTTCCAACTTCGCCCATGGCGAGATGATGATGCTGGGGGCCTACTTCACGTTCACCATCGTCGGGCTCACGGGCTGGCACCCGCTGGCCGCGGCGCTGCCGGCCATGGTGCTCTGCGCCATCGTGGCGCTCGGGCTTGACCGGGCATTCTTCAAGCCGTTCCGCCAGGCGCCCACGATCATGCTGGTGATCGCATCCTTCGGGCTCATGCTCATGATCCGCTCGGCGGTCCAATTCTTCTGGGGCGTGTCGCCGCGCCCGCTGATGCCAGGGATCCAGCGGCCGCAGGCGTTCCTCGACGGCGCGCTCCTGATCGCGCCCAAGCACATCTGGATCATCGGGACGACGCTGCTGGTGATGCTCGCTGTCCACCTGCTGCTCACTCGGACCCGGACGGGCAAGGCGATGCGCGCGGTGTCCGACAGCCCCGAGCTCGCCCGCCTGACCGGGATAGACGTCGAGGCGGTGATCCGCGCGACCTGGGTCGTGGGCGCGGTAACGGCGGTGGCGGCGGGGGTCATGCTGGCCATGGACACGCAGGTCGAGACGCTGATGGGGTTCAAGATGCTCCTGCCGATGTTCGCCGCGGCAATCCTGGGCGGCATCGGGCGGCCCTTCGGCGCCGTGGCGGGCGGTCTCGTGATCGGGGTGGTCGAGGAGATGTCGGCCTATCCCTTCATCGGGACGGTCCCGCTGCTGAACCCGGCCTACAAATCCGGCATCGCATTCGGCATCATGGTGCTCATGCTGATCTGGCGCCCCTCGGGGCTCTTCAAGGGGCGGGTGTTCTGATGGATGGCTACGCGCTCTATGTCGTCGGGTTGCTGACCGCGGGGGGGATCTACGCGATCCTCGCGCTGGCGTTGAACCTGCAATGGGGGTTCACCGGGCTCTTCAATGCCGGGATCGCGGGGTTCTTCGCCGTCGGGGCCTATGTCTCGGTCATCCTGACCGCGCCCGAAAGCCCCACGATCATCGGCGGCTACGGCCTGCCGCTGGTGGTGGGCTGCGGGGCGGCGATGATTGCCTCGGGCCTCGTCGCCTGGGGCATCGGGCGGGTCTGCATCCGGCTGCGCTCGGACTACCTCGCCATCGCCACCATCGGGATCGCGGAGATCCTGCGGCTGGTGTTCAAGAACGAGAGCTGGGCGACCAATGGCCCGCGCGGGATCGCGGGCATACCGAAGGCGTTCGAATGGGTGCCCTATCCCTGGAACCAGGTCGCATTCCTCGGCATGGTGCTTGCCACCGTGCTCGTCATCTATCTGGCGCTGGAGACGGCCTGGCGCTCGCCCTGGGGCCGGGTGATGACGGCGATCCGCGACAGCGAGGCGGCGGCCAAGGCGTCGGGCAAGGATGTGGAGCGGTTCCGGCTGGAAAGCTTCATCCTGGGCGCCGCGATCATGGGCCTGGGGGGCGCCTATTTTGCGCAATACCTGAAATACTTCGGGCCCGAAACCTCGGATCCGACCAGCGTCACCTTCCTCGTATGGGTCATGCTCATCATGGGGGGATCGGGGAACAACCGCGGGGCGGTGCTGGGCGCGCTCCTGCTCTGGGCGATCTGGTCGGCGACCGAGCTTCTGACCTCGATGCTCCCGCCCGACTGGGCGGTCCGCTCGGCCTATCTGCGCATCTTCCTGATCGGGCTTGTCTTGCAGGTCGTCCTGCAACGATATTCCAAGGGTATATTGCCGGAGACGCGCCCCGCCGTCGTCGGCACATCGACACGCGCGGGAGCCACAACAGGGAACGCGACATGAAAAAACTTCTGATGAGCAGCGCCGCAACGCTCGCCCTCGCCGTCTCGGCCCAGGCGGCCGACGTCAAGGTGGGATCGGTGGGCGGCATCACCGGCCCAATCGCCGAAATCGTCGCCGATGTCTACGAGGGCCGCAACCTCGCGGCCAAGCATGTGAACGAGCAGGGCGGGATGTTCGCCGGCGACACGCTGGTGATGGTCCCGGGCGACGGCGCCTGCGACCCCAAGGCGGCGGTTGATGCCGCGACCAAGGTGGTGAACGTGGACCAGGTCGTCGCCATCGTGGGCGCGAGCTGCTCGGGCGAGACCAACGCGATGGTCCAGGCTGTGACGATCCCCGCGGGCGTCGTCAACGTGTCGGATTCGGCCACGGCCCCGTCGATCACCGACCTTGCCGACAACGACCTGGTGTTCCGCATCGCGCCCTCGGACGCCTATCAGGGTTACGCGCTGGCCGATTACGTGCTGAAATCGGGGGTGACCAAGGTTGCCCTGACCTATTCAAACGACGATTACAACGCCGGTCTTGGCAAGGTCTTCGAAAAGGCGTTCCAGGAAAAGGGCGGCACGATCACCTCGGCCCAGGTGCATGAGCCCAACAAGGCGTCCTACCGCGCCGAGGTCCAGACCCTGTCGGGCGGCGAGCCCGAGGCGCTGGTACTGTTCGCCTATTACGGCTCGTCGGGGATCAGCATCACCCGCAACGCGCTCGAGACCGGGTCCTTCACCAAGTTCTTCGGTGCCGATGGCATGATCAACGAGGAGACGATCAAGCAGATCGGCGCCGAAAATCTGCAGGATGCGGCCTACACCACGCCGGGCGCGGATGACACGACCGCCTCCTACACGGCCTATGCCGCGCTCGCGTCGGCGGGCGGGCTGCGCAACGCGTTCGGCCCCTACGTCCCCAACGGCTATGACGCGACCTTCCTCATGGCGCTCGCCATCGAAAAAGCCGGCGCACCGGACCGCACGAAGATCGCCGCTGCCTTGCGCGAGGTCGCCAATGCCCCGGGCGAGGTGATCCTGCCCGGCGAGTGGGAAAAGGCCAAGGCGCTGATCGCCGCTGGGACCGACATCAACTATCAGGGCGTGTCGGGCGAGATCGAGTTCGACGCGAAAGGCGACGTGAGCGGGGTCTACACCCTCAACACCGTCACGCCCGAGGGGACGTTCAAGACCGTCCTGCTGAAGTAAGCGTCCCGTTCCGGACCCCGATCGGGCGCCCCTTGCCGGGGCGCCCTTTTTTTGTGCAGCGCAGCAGTATGCCCCGGGCCATTCTTCACCACCGCTGCGCGCACCTGTTGCAAGACTGCAAGCGCTTGGCTAGGACAGGCGCGGTCGTGCGGCCCGGGGGAAGCGGGTCGGCGCCCTGCCGCGTGAAGAGGGACACCGGGCCATGAAGATACTCGTGACGGGCGGGGCTGGCTTCATCGGCTCCGCGGTCGTGCGCCACGCCATTGCCCAGGGCCACCACGTGGTCAATCTCGACGCCCTCACCTATGCCGCAAACCTCGACAACGTGGCCGACTGCCTGGCCACCAACCGCTACGTGTTCGAGCACGCCGACATCCGCGACCGCGCCGCGCTCGACCGCATCTTTGCCGCCCATGCGCCCGATTCGGTCATGCATCTCGCGGCGGAAAGCCACGTGGACCGGTCGATCGACGGGCCGGCCGATTTCGTCGAAACCAACATCCTGGGCACCTACCACATGCTCGAGGCGGCCCGCGCCTACTGGTCGGGCCTGAACGGGATGCGCAAGGAACGCTTCCGTTTTCACCACATCTCGACTGACGAGGTGTTCGGAACCCTCGGCGACACCGGACACTTCACCGAAACGACGTCCTACAAACCCAATTCGCCATATTCCGCATCCAAGGCATCGTCGGACCATCTGGTCCGCGCCTGGGGCGAGACCTACGCCCTGCCCATCCTGGTCACCAATTGCTCGAACAATTACGGGCCGTACCATTTTCCCGAAAAGCTCATTCCCGTCGTGATCCTGAACGCCCTCGCGGGCAAGCCCATTCCGGTCTACGGAAAGGGCGAGAACGTCCGCGACTGGCTTTATGTCGAGGACCACGCGAAAGCGCTTCTGAGCGTGGTCGAGCGGGGCCGGGTCGGCGAGACCTACAACATCGGCGGCAATGCCGAGGCGCGCAACATCGACATTGTGCGCAAGATCTGCGCGCTTCTGGACGAGTTCCATCCCGAGGGCGGCCCCCATGACCGGCTGATCAGCTTCGTCACCGACCGGCCGGGCCATGATTTCCGCTATGCCATCGACGCCAGCAAGATCAAGCGCGAGCTTGGCTGGCAGCCCTCGGTCACGCTGGCCGAGGGGCTGCGGCGGACCGTCCGCTGGTATCTCGACAATCCGTCCTGGTGGCAGGCGATCGAGGCGCGCCACGCGCTGGACCGGGTGGGGCTGGGCAAGAAGGCCGGCTGACCGGCGGAAGGAGCAGGCATGGATCACGGCATGGCGCGGCGCGGGATCATCCTCGCCGGGGGATCGGGCACGCGGCTCTACCCCATCACCCATTCGGTCTCCAAGCAGCTCCTGCCGCTCTATGACAAGCCGATGATCTACTATCCCCTCTCCGTCCTCATGCTCGCGGGGCTGCGTGAGGTGGCGCTGATCACCACGCCCCAGGACCAGGCCCAGTTCCGCGGCCTGCTGGGCGACGGGGCGAAATGGGGCATGCGGTTCGAGTATGTGGTCCAGCCCACGCCCGACGGGCTTGCCCAGGCCTATATCCTCGCCGAGGACTTCCTCGGCGGGGCGGGGTCGATCATGGTGCTGGGGGACAACATCTTCTATGGCCACGGCCTGCCTGATATCCTGCGCGATGCGGCGGCGCGGACCACGGGGGGAACCGTGTTCGGCTATCAGGTCGCAGATCCTGAGCGCTACGGCGTGGTCGACTTCGACGCCGCAGGCAATGCGGTGTCGATCGAGGAGAAGCCGCGCGTCCCGAAATCGGATTTCGCCGTCACCGGGCTCTACGTCCTTGACGGGCAGGCGCCGGCCCGGGCGCGGGCGGTCGAGCCGTCGGAGCGGGGCGAGCTGGAGATCACGTCGCTTCTGAACATCTACCTGGAGGAGGGGACCCTGTCGGTCCAGCGGATGGGCCGCGGCTATGCCTGGCTCGACACCGGGACCCATGACAGCCTGCTCGATGCCTCCAATTTCGTGCGCACGATGGAAAAACGCCAGAACCTGATGATCGGCTGCCCCGAGGAGATTGCGTTTTCCCAGGGGTGGATCGGCGCCGATGCCCTGCGCGCGCTCGCCAAGCCGTATCTCAAGACACCCTATGGCCAGTACCTGATGCGCGTCGCCGACCAGCGCTAGGCGGCGTCCTCGGGCGTCAGGCCGAGCCGCGGCCGCGGTGCGGGCAGGTCGTCCACGCCAAGGATTTCCGTCGGCCGCGCGAGCATCGACCGCGTGACCCAGAAGAGCCGCTCCTCCGCCCGGGTGATCGCCACATAGGCGAGGCGCTTCCAGAGGGGGATGCCCGCCTCCTCGCGCCCCGACTGGGCGGCGGCGAAGACATCGGGGGCGAAGACCTGCACGTCGCGCCATTGCGACCCCTGGGCCTTGTGGATGGTCACGGCGGCACCGTGGAGGAACGCGGCCCCCATGCGTGCGGCATAGGGCAGGAACGGCTCCTCCTCGCCCGGGCGCTCGATCTTGACGATGCAGGCCGCACTCAGCCGCGGCTCCTCGGCGCCCACCAGATGCAGGCGGCTGAATCCGGGGCGCGATCCGGGGCCGAGATAGATCGCCTGGGCGCCCTTGATGATGCCCCGCGCCTCGAGGTCGAGCCGTTTCTTGCGATGCTTGAGCGGCAGCTCGATCCCGTCGCAGACAAGCGGCTCGCCGGGCATTAGCGCATCCTGCGGTGCGCCATGGGCGGCGCGGAACGCGGTGATGAGCCGGATCCGCGTCGCATTGCGCCAGACCAGGACGGGGGACCGCGCCATCAGCCCGGCATCCACCCGGGGCGCGATCACGACCCGGTCGTCGTCCCGCGCCGCCTGCGCCAGGAGGTCCTCGAATTCGTCGAAGGTCAGCGCAGGATCGAGCAGTGCGTGGGCGAGCGTGACGATCGGGTTGCCTGCCGCCTGCCGGTGGACCCGCTCCAACGTCAGGCGCTGATCGGCGGGCAGGGCGTCGAAGGCCATGGCGCCGGACTGCCCGACCGGGGCAAGCTGGGCGGGGTCGCCGAACAGGATGAGGGTCGAGAAGATCTCGCGCAGGTCGGCCATCTGGGTGTCGTCAAGCATCGACGCCTCGTCCACCAGCCCGATGTCGAGCGGATGCTCCCGCCGCTTCCAGCCGCTGATGAAATCGGATCCACGCAGCCCGGCCATGGCGAGCGCGCCGGGGATCGACGGCGTCGACTGGTAGAACGCATGGGCGCGGTCGAGCACGGCTTCGGTCAGCCCATCCACCACGGGACGGGGCCCGTCGCCCGCAAGCCATTCGGCCAGCTTGGCATATTCGGGCTTGTAGACCGGTGTGTAGAGGATCCGGTGGATCGTCGTCGCGGGCACCCCCCGTCCCCGCAGGACAGAGGCCGCCTTGTTCGTGGGCGCCAGCACGGCGAAGCTGCGCCGCGCGCTTTTCCGCCGCCCCTCCCAGTCGGGCGATACCGGCTCCACTCCGGCCGCCCGCAAGTCTTTCACGAGCGCGGCGAGCAGCATGGTCTTGCCGGTGCCCGCCCGGCCCAGGACAGCGATGGCGCGGGGGCCGCCGATGGGCTCGGCGCTCAGCGTGCCTGCGGCAAGGTCGATCCCCGCCTCGGCCAGCCGCGCGGCCATCGCACCCTGCGCCGCCGCCTGATCCTGCGATACCTGCATCGTGACTCCGGCCGGTGGGTCCCGTCCGAAGTCTTAGCGCCCCCACCCGGCCGCAGCCAGCACAGGGTACGTCATTCCGCGGCGTAGAGCCCCTCTGCCTGGCCGAAGCCGGGCGCAAAGGACCGCTCGAACCATTCACCGGCCAGCGTTTCGGGAATGCCCGATTTCTGCGAGATCAGCGCGCGGCTGTCGGCGTCGATCGGCCACAGCCCGATGCTGATCGCATCGGCGCCCTCACCCTCGGTTCCCAGGACCTCGGGGGCCCAGCCGATGGCGCGGTAGATCCGGATCATGCGGGCATCGAACACCCCGACCGAATGGGTGAGGCCGAATCGGATCCCGAGCTCGCATCCCGCCATCATGAGCGCGGCAGAGATCGGGGCCACGGCGCGGAACCCGCCCTGAAGGCGCGGCGACAGGCAGAACCGGGTACATTCCCAGACCAAAGGGCTAACGACGTGCACGCCGTTGTTCAGATGTGCGAAATGATCATTGACCATTGTCCGCCCGGTGGTAGGAAGGATACGCATCGATCCGCCATGGGTGCCGTCGGGCTGTTCCCAGACGACATACATCGGATCGGACGTGTCGTACTGGTCCTTCTCGAAACCGTCCTCATCGACGGTAACAGCCCAATTGAGCCGATCGCGAAACTGTGTTGCGCGGTCACGGAACATCGTTGTCTGCAGAAGCGGGAAACGGGCGAGTTCGTCGGCATAGACAAAGCGGATCATGGCAAGGTCCTCTGGTTGGGCGGCTGGAGGATGGTTACCGGATATTTGGTTAACAAGACGCAACCGCGCGGTACGCAACCGCGTTCAGCAACACCTCATGGCCTGGTTTGTGTGGGTTAGGGGTTAGGCGTCAGGGAAAGATCACACCCGCGGACAGCGCGAGCGCCACCGCATGTGTCGTGTTCAAGGCGCCGAGTTTGAAACGCGCGCTGTCGACGTAAACCCGCAGCGTATGTTCCGAAATCTGCAACCTGTCGGCGATTTGCCCGCGCCCGAGACCGAGCGCGAGGAGATGGAGCGCATCGCGCTCTCGCGGAGAAAGATCCCGTCCGGGCGCCTTCTCCTGCACGTTCTCCACCTCGAGAACTTTCTGGTGGAAGTAGTGAGAAATTAACAAAAGGTCGCGAGAAACCTCGGAGGTGAACTTCTCCCAGGTTGCATCGGACGAATTTTGGTTGACGGTGAAAAGCGCGAACTGGCCGTCTGGCCCGCGGATCGGCAGGGAATATCCCTGGTTGCCCACGCCGTGATCGACGGCGTCACGGAACAGGGATCGCGCTGCGGGCGGGGACCAGTCGAGCCGCTTCCAGTCCATCGGATGGAACCGGCGCCATGCCGTCTGCACGACAGGGTCGATGCGGGCGAGGCCGTTATCCTGGTAGTGGTCCACCCATTCATGCGCGTAGGTCAGCGCGGCATAGGGAGAACCTGCAAGATTTACAGCGTGATACACCACATGATTGACATCATATACGCTCCGCACATGCTCGATGAGCTTTTGAAGATCATCTCGGGTATGAGTGCTCTTCAACCCCTCGATGAACGTTTCCAGTTTCGCTGTCATCTTCCTCAGCCACGCCGACGACCGCCCCACGTTCCCGCAACTCAACCGCGGCTACAATGATCGCGTCGTCCAAAATCTCCGCCAGGCCGGGGAACTTATTCTTCCTCGCATACTGCCTGATGTCGCTTAGCACGTCGATCATCCAGTCTTGGGACATGACAGACTCTCGTTTTGAATGGTTAACGAAACCTTAATTCAACCTTAGCACGAACATTTCCCTGTGGAAAACTCGCCAATCCGCCCTCCCCCAAAACTGCGAGGGCGCCGACGGCAACCGATTGTAGGGGCTGGGAGGGATTCGCGGCGTCCAGAACCCAGCGCGGCCGGACCCCGGGATCCGGCCGCTGAGGGGTGATTCGTTTCTGCCGCAAAGATTAACGGACGCTCGCCTCGACCGCGTCCTCGAACGTCCGCAGGCCCTGCGCCGGGGCGGACACCAGCACGGCCATGTTCCCGGGCTTGTGCTCGTTGCGCCACATCTTCATGTGCGCCGCGGGAATGTCGGCCCAGGAAAACACCTCGGACAGGCACGGATCGAGCCGCCGCTCGACCATGAGCTGGTTGGCAGAGCTTGCCTGCTTGAGATTTGCAAAATGGCTCCCCTGCACGCGCTTCTGGTGCATCCAGAGATAGCGCGCGTCGAGCGTCAGGTTGAACCCCGTCGTCCCCGCACAGATCACCACCATCCCGCCGCGCTTGACGACGAAGGTCGAGACGGGGAACGTCGCCTCTCCGGGGTGTTCGAACACCATGTCGACATTGACCCCTTTTCCCGTCACGTCCCAGATCGCCTTGCCAAAGCGCCGGACCTCGTCGAACCAGGTCTTGTATTCGGGGCTGCCCACCTTCGGCAGCTGGCCCCAGCAGGTGAAATCCTTGCGGTTGATGACGCCCTTGGCGCCGAGCGACATGACGAAGTCGCGCTTGTCCTCCTCCGAGATCACGCCGATCGCGTTCGCCCCCGCCGTCGCGATCAGCTGGACGGCATAGGAGCCGAGCCCGCCCGACGCCCCCCAGACCAGCACGTTGTTGCCCGGCTGGAGCACATGCGGCCGATGGCCGAACAGCATCCTGTAGGCGGTGGCGAGGGTCAGCGTGTAGCACGCGCTTTCCTCCCAGGTCAGATGGCGCGGCCGGGTCATCAGCTGGCGCGACTGCACCCGGGTGAACTGGGCGAACGAACCATCGGGCGTCTCGTAGCCCCAGATGCGCTGGGTCGGCGAGAACATCGGGTCGCCCCCGTTGCACTCCTCGTCATCCCCGTCATCCTGGTTGCAGTGGATGACGACCTCGTCGCCCACCTTCCAGCGCTTCACCTTCTCGCCGACCTGCCAGACGATCCCGGACGCGTCCGAGCCTGCGATGTGGAACGGCGCCTTGTGCCCATCGAACGGGCTGATTGGCACGCCGAGCGCCGCCCAGATGCCGTTGTAGTTAACCCCGGCCGCCATCACGAATACCAGCACCTCGTCGGCGCCGACCGGCGGCGTCTCGACGATCTCGATCTGCATGGCGGTGTCGGGGTCGCCATGCCGCTCGCGCCGGATGCACCACGCGTACATCCGCGTGGGCACGTGGCCGAGGGGCGGGATCTCGCCCACCTCGTAGAGATCCTTCGCGGGCGCGGGATGCGGCGCGGCAAGGACGGGGCTCGGGTGCGGCTGGGCCATGGGTCTCTCCCTTCGAAACTGCCATCACGGCGGCTGTCTGGTAATTTTCGTTCGTTTTTCTATCCGAATACGGAATGAGATTTCAAGCATCCCGACCGTCGTTATGGTGCATTGCGGTACCTGTGGTTAAGCCCCCGTCGGAAGATGCGCGCCACCCAGACCGACAGAAAATTTCCATCCCGGCCATATATGGGGCACAATGTTGTGCCGCGCTGCGGGAAAAGCTACGTCGGAACGCACGGCCCCGACGATTCGGCGCGAGGAGACGCGACATGACCGAGACACCGCGCGATGCCCCCTGGCTCTTTCGGACCTATGCCGGGCATTCCACGGCCGAAAAGTCGAACGCGCTCTATCGCGGCAACCTCGCCAGCGGGCAGACCGGTCTCTCCATCGCCTTCGACCTGCCCACCCAGACCGGCTATGACAGCGATCATCTGCTGGCCAGGGGCGAGGTGGGCAAGGTCGGCGTGCCCGTGGCCCATCTCGGCGACATGCGCACGCTCTTCCATGACATCCCGCTGGCGCAGATGAACACCTCGATGACGATCAACGCGACCGCGGCCTGGCTGCTCGCGCTCTACATCGCCGTGGCCGAAGAACAGGGGGCAGATATCGCCGCGCTTCAGGGCACGGTGCAGAACGACATCATCAAGGAATACCTCAGCCGCGGGACCTACATCTTTCCCCCAGCGCCGTCGCTGCGGCTGATCGGGGACGTGGCGGAATACTGTTTTCGCGACGTGCCGAAATGGAACCCGATGAACGTGTGTTCCTATCACCTGCAGGAGGCGGGGGCGACGCCGGAGCAGGAGCTCGCCTTCGCTCTCGCCACCGCCTGCGCCGTGCTCGACGAGGTGCGCGGCCGCGTGCCGGTGGCCGAATTTCCCGCCCTGGTCGCGCGGATCAGCTTCTTCGTGAACGCAGGCATCCGCTTCGTGACCGAGATGTGCAAGATGCGCGCCTTCGTCGACCTTTGGGACGAGATTTGCGAAAGCCGCTACGGCGTGACCGACCCGAAGCTCCGCCGGTTCCGCTACGGCGTGCAGGTCAACAGCCTCGGGCTGACCGAACAGCAGCCGGAAAACAATGTGCCGCGCATCCTGCTGGAAATGCTCGCGGTCACCCTGTCCAAGCGCGCCCGCGCCCGGGCCGTGCAGCTTCCCGCCTGGAACGAGGCGCTGGGGCTTCCCCGGCCGTGGGACCAGCAATGGTCGCTGCGGATGCAGCAGATCCTCGCCTACGAGACCGACCTGCTCGATTACGACGACCTCTTCGACGGCAATCCCGCCATCGACCGCAAGGTGGAGGCGCTGAAGGACGGAGCGCGGGATGAACTGGCGCGCATCGACGCCATGGGCGGCGCGGTCGACGCCATCGACTACATGAAGGGCGCGCTCGTCCAGTCCAACGCCGCCCGGCTCGGCCGCATCGAGCGGGGCGAGACGGTCGTGGTCGGGGTGAACCGGTATACCGGGGGCGAGCCGAGCCCGCTGGTGACCGAGGGCGGCGGCATCCTCGTGGTCGACGCCGCGGTCGAGGCCGACCAGGTCGCGCGTCTGCGGGCATGGCGCGCCGCCCGCGATCCCGCGGCGGTCGTAGCGGCACTCGCGGCACTGAGCGCTGCCGCGCGGGACGGAACCAACATCATGCCCCCCTCGATTGCCGCGGCCAAGGCGGGCGTCACCACCGGGGAATGGGGTGCGGCCATGCGTGCCGTCTTCGGGGAATACCGCGCGCCGACCGGGGTGGGCAAGGCCGCGGCCGCCCCGGCCGAAGGCCTGGCAGACCTGCGCCGCGCGGTCGAGGCCGTCTCCGCCCGCCTCGGGCGCCGCCTGAAGTTCGTGGTCGGCAAGCCCGGGCTCGATGGCCATTCCAACGGGGCCGAACAGATCGCCGTGCGCGCGCGCGATTGCGGGATGGAGGTGGTCTACGAGGGCATCCGCCTGACCCCGGCCCAGATCGTGAACGCCGCATTGGAGGAGGGGGCGCATGTCGTCGGCCTCTCCATCCTCTCGGGCTCGCACCTGCCGCTGATCGGCGAGGTGATGGAGCGGATGCGCGCCGCGGGTCTGACCGACGTGCCGGTCGTCGCGGGCGGGATCATCCCGGATGCAGATGCGGACACCCTCCGCGCCCTCGGCGTCGCACGGATCTACACGCCCAAGGATTTCGACCTGAACCGCATCATGGGCGACATCGTGGAGCTGGTTGCCGCAGAGATCCGCGAGATCGCCTAGGACACGAGCCGGTCGAGCGCCGCGTCGAGTGCCGCATCCCCGGAAATCTCGAGCGTGACAGGAAGCGGGATCGCCTGACCGCGGAAGAACGCGGGCAGTCGCACCGCATCCTTGTCCGTCGTGACCAGAAGCGCGCCCGCCGCTACGGCCTCTGCCGCCATTCGGCGCAGGATCACTGGCGGGTAGGGCGCGTGATCGGGAAAGCTGTGGGCGCCAATCAGCGTCGCGCCAAGGTCCCTCAGGGTGGCGAAGAACTTCTCCGGTCGCCCGATCCCGGCGAAGGCCACGACCCTTTGGCCGCGCCAGTCTATCCCGATGTCCCGGGCCACCAGTGTCCCGCGCAGCACCGGGCGCGGGACAGGCAGGTCCACGTCCCCCTCCCCGATCACGAGCACGAGATCGGCCCGCGCCAGACCCGCCGCCACCGGCTCGCGCAGCGGACCCGCCGGGATGCAGAAGCCGTTGCCGAAGCCGACGCCGCCATCCACCACGACGATGGACAGATCCTTGACCAGCGCGGGGTTCTGGAACCCGTCGTCGAGCAGGATGGCCCCCGCCCCCGCCGCGACCGCCGCCCGCGCGCCCGCCGCGCGATCGCGTGCGACCCAGGTGGGCGCGAACCCGGCGAGGAGGAGAGGCTCGTCCCCCACCTCGGACGCGCGGTGGCGCCGGGGGTCCACGCGCACCGGCCCGCGCAACCGCCCACCATGGCCGCGGCTGACCACATGCACCGCGATGCCGCGCGCAGCGAGCCGCCCGGCAACGGCGATCACAGTCGGCGTCTTGCCCGCGCCCCCTGCCGTCAGGTTGCCCACGCAGATCACCGGCACCCCGACCCGCACCCCCCGCTGCCGGACGCGCGCGCGGGTAACCGCGGCGGTGACGGCACCGAGCGGCGACAGGAGCCGCGCCCATATCCCCGACGGGGCGTACCAGAACCCCGGCGCCCTCACCCCCGGAGCGCCCCGCCCGGACCGGGCAGGAGGGGGAAAAGCGCCGCCACGACCCGGTCCGTCACCTCGGCCCCCGCGCTGAAGAGGTCCCAGGCCGCGGCGGCCATCCGCGCCGCTTCCTCGGGGGCAAGGGTGACCGCGACTGCCTGGGCGAGGCCTTGGGCATCGGCCACCCGCCGCGCGGCCCGGGCGGCCGACAGGCGGCGGAACCCGTCGGCGAAATTCTGCACCTCTGGCCCGTGGATGATCGCCGACCCGAGGGCCGCAGGCTCGAACGGATTGTGCCCCCCCGCGGGCACCAGCGAGCCGCCGAGAAAGCTGACGGGCGAGAGCCGGTACCAGAGCCCCATCTCGCCCAGGGTGTCGGCAAGGTAGATCTGCGTATCGGGCCCCGGCCGCTCGCCCGCGCCGCGCCGCGCCACCTGCCAGCCGTCGAGGGTCAGCATATGCGCGATCTCGAGCCCACGCTCCGGGTGCCGGGGGACGAGCACCAGCACCGCCCGCGGGATCTGGCGGCGCACGGCGCGGTGCGCCTCGGCCACCAGCACCTCCTCGCCGGGATGGGTGGAGGCTGCGAGCCAGAGCGGGCGGTCGTCGAAGGCGGCGGCGAGGCGCTGGCGCTCCGCCTCGTCATGGGGCAGCGGGGCAGAGCCTTCCTTCAGCGTTCCCGTCACGTCGACGCGGCCCGCCCCGAGCGCCCGCAGCCGCGCCGCAGTCTGCTCGTCCTGCGCCAGGATCAGGCGAAAGCGCCCGAGCAGGTCCGCGATCATCCCCGGCGCCCAGCCCCAGCGCCGCGCCGAGGCGGGCGAAAGCCGGGCGTTGACGAGCACGAGCGGCACCCGCGCGGCATCGGTCTCGACGATGGTCGCGGGCCAGATCTCGCTCTCGATCCAGACGGCGAGGTCGGGGCGCCAATGGGCAAGGAACCGCCGCACCGCAGGCACCAGGTCCACCGGCATGAACTGGTGGCAGGCCGATGGCGGAAGGCGCCGCCCCATCAGCGCGGCCGAGCTCACCGTTCCCGTGGTCACGACGAACCGCAGCCCCGGCCGCAGCGCCCCGATCCGCCCGACGAGCTCGAGGATCGACAATGCCTCGCCCACGCTCGCCGCATGGAACCAGACCAGCGGGCCATCGGGGCGCAGCATGCCTGGGAACCCGAAGCGCTCGGGCAGGCGCGCGGGATCCTCCTTGCCCCGGCGCGCCCGGCGGGCGAGCCAGATCCGCAGGAGCGGGGCGAGCCTGGCCGACGCAAAGAGATAGATGGACAGGAGCGGGGAGCGCATCAGGCCGGCAGGGCGCCTGCGTCCGCGACCGGCGCAGGCTGGGGCGTGACGCGCCCGGTATGGCGGTCCACCGCGCGGGTAAGGTCGGTCAGCGCGTCCTCGATCGCGCGGCGATGCGCCTCGATCCGGCCCTGGGACCGGCCCTCGGGCGGGCGGATCGGATCGCCATAGGCGATGACCCCCCGGGTGAAGGGTCGCGGCACCAGGAAGCGGTCCCAGCCCGGCAGTTCCCAGCCCGCGCGCACCGAATAGGTCCAGGGGACCACCGCGACCCCCGCCCGCAGCGCCATCACCGCAACCCCGGCCTTGCACCGCATCCGCGGGCCGCGCGGGCCATCGGGGGTCAGCGCGATCACCATGTCGGGTGCGGCCTTGAGAAGATCGACCGCCTCGCCATACGCATCGCGCCCGCCGCGGTCGCGACCGGGCTTGCGCGGATCCTGCGACGACCCGCGGATCGGCCCGATGCCGAAGGCGCCGTTGATCCGCTGCGACAGATCCCCGTCCCGGCTGCGCGAGATGAAGGCGCGCACGATTAGGCCGGGACGCGCCTCGGCGGGGACAAGGCAGAGCCGCCCGTGCCAGAACACCATCAGGTGCCGCCCCCGCTGCCCCTGGATCGCGGACTGGCCCGCCTCGCCCCAGCGCTCCCACCGGATGGTGCGGGCGCAGAGGCGGATGTAGCCGACGACGGCCCAGGCGAGGACGGCGTGCAGCACCTCGGACCCGTTCAGCCAGTGGCGCAGCCGGGCGATCATTCAGCCGACGCGCGCGGTCTCGCCCCCCGGGTTTTCCTCGTCCCGCAGACGGTGCAGGTGCGCGATGAAATAGCGGGTCTGTGCGCTGTCGACCGTGCGCTGCGCGTTCGCGCGCCACGCGTCATAGGCGGCGTCGTAGCTGGGAAAGATCCCCACGATGTGGATCGCGTTCGCATCGACGAACTGCGTGCCTTGCGGATCGACGAGCTCGCCGCCGAATACGAGGTGAAGGCGTTGCGCCATGGGGCTGTCCTCGGGGTCTTGGGGTACCGCTCCGGACCATATCCAAGCGGGCGCCGCCGTGCAAACGGCGCAAGCCGAGCCTATCCGCGCAATCCTTCCAGGATCGTGTCGCGCGGGCGCAGCCGCGCGAGGATCTGGGCGTGCAGCGGTCCGGGTGCCGCGATCAGGCCCGGCAGCAGCGCGCGCGGCCCGTTGTAGCGCGCGCGCGTGCCGTCGCGGGTCGTCACCGCTGCCCCGGCCTCGCGCGCGATCAGGTCGCCTGCGGCCACATCCCATTCCCACGCCTCGCGCAGGGTGATCATTGCGTCGAACCGGCCACCGGCGACCAGGCAGAGCCGGTAGGCGAGCGAGGACCGGAAATGCCGCTCGACCGCGGGCGGGCCGCCCGGCCAATGCTCGGGGTGAAGCTGCGCCGCACCGGTCAGGGCCTGGGCCCCGTCGAGCTCGGCGCGCACCGATGGCCGGATCGGCTGGCCGTTGCGCGTGGCCCCCTGGCCGCGGGCGGCCAGGAAGGTCTGTCCCTTCAGCGGCAGGTGCACGCAGCCTGCCACGATCTCTCCCCCGACCGACACGGCGATGGAATGGGCGAATGTCGTCTGCCCGGCGATGAACGCCCGGGTGCCGTCGATGGGATCGACGATGAACACCCGGTCGGCCGACAGTCTTGCGGGATCGTCCTCGGTCTCCTCGCTCAGCCAGCCATATCCCGGGCGGGCGGCGAGGAGCCGGGCGCGGAGCATCGCGTCCACCTCCAGATCGGCCGTGGACACGGGCCCCTGGCCCCCGCCCTTGTCCCAGCTTTCGACACCGGCGCGGAAATGCCGCGTGGCGATCACGCCAGCCTCCAGCGCCGCGGCGTGGATCAGGGCGAGGTCATCCCCCGGCAAGCGTCAGCCCCTCCACCAGCAGGCTGGGGACGACACGCGACAGGTGCTGGCGCGCGTCGTTGGCCGGGATCAGCGTCAGCAGCATCGCGCGCAGGTTGCCCGCGATGGTGCACTCGTTGACCGGGTGCAGGATCTGCCCGCCCTCCACCCAGAACCCCGCCGCGCCGCGGCTGTAGTCGCCGGTGGTGGGGTTGATCGAGGCGCCGAGCATCGAGGTGACGATGAGCCCGGTGCCCATGTCGCGGATCAGGTCCTCGCGGCTGTGGTGCCCCTGGGTCAGGCGCAGGTTGCCCGCCCCCGGGCCGGGGGGGCCGCCCGTGCCGCGCATGGCGTTGCCGGTGCTCGGCAGCCCGAGCTGGCGCCCGGTTGCAAGGTCGAGCGTCCATCCGCGCAGGGTCCCGTCCTCGACCAGCAGGCGCGTGGCCACCGGCAGCCCCTCGCCGTCGAAGGGGCGCGATCCGGCGGTGCGGGGGCGCGTCGGCTCCTCGGTCAGCGACATCCCCGCCGGCAGCACCCGCTCGTCCATCGCATCCTTGAGCCAGCTCGCCCCGCGCGCCACCGCCGAGCCGTTGATTGCCGCGGTCAAATGCCCGATGAGCGACGCCGCGACCCGCTCGTCGAACAGAACCGGATAGGCGCCCGTCGGCGGCTTGCGCGCGCCGAAGCGTTCGACGGCCCGGGTCCCGGCCAGCGTCCCCACCTCGCGTGGCGGGGGCAGTTCGTCGAAGAACACCCGGGATTCCCCGGCATAGTCGCGCTCCATCCCCAGGCCCCCGCCGACGATGGCGGTGCAATAGAGCGAATAGGCCGAGCGGACATAGCCGCCCGAAAATCCGTTCGTGGCGGCGAGATGCACATGGGTCCGGCCCCAGCTTGCCCCCACCCCGTCCACCTGCGTCACGCCCGGCACGGCGAGCGCCGCGGCCTCCGCGACACCTGACATCTCCTCGAGCAGCGCGGGATCGGGCGACGGGCCCGGCGCATCGAGCGCCAGGGCGTCGAGATCCCAGGATCGCGCCAGCGCCGCAGGCTCCGCCAGGCCGCAATAGGGATCGGGTGGCGCCTCGCCCGCCATGGCGACCGCCCGTTCGGCCAGGGTCGCCAGCGTCTCTGCCCGGATGTCGGAGGCGGAAATGCACGCCTGACCCTGACCCACCAGCACCCGCAGCCCGTATTCGACCCGCTCCGCCCGCTCGGCGCGGTCGAGCGCCGCACGGTGAAGGTCGACCGAGAGGCTTTCGCCTGCGATCACAATGGCATCGGCGGCATCGGCCCCCGCAGCGCGGGCAGCGTCGAGCAGGCGGTGGGCGAGGTCGGCATGGGGATCGATCATGGCGCCAGAGGCCGCGATTTGCCCGGCGGGGTCAAGCCCTCAGAATGCCGCCATGGCGCCGTGGGCGATGAGGAAAAGCGCCGCGATCACCACCATGGTGATGGTCAGGATCATGCCCGCGAGGCG
>JANNOT010000357.1:0-3903 GCA_031399375.1 Paraoceanicella sp. | reverse complement strand
GGTGCGCGCTCTATCTCTGCGGGGGGAGAGCAGCGGGGTGCGGGCATGGCGATCGAAGCGGCAGAGATCGAGCGGCTGATCCGGTCGGCCTTTCCGACCGCCGATGTCACGATCACCGACCTTGCGGGCGACGGCAACCATTATGCCGCCAATGTCGTGGCCGACGAGTTCCGCGGGCTCAACCGCGTGCAGCAGCAGCGCGCGGTCTATGCCGCGTTGAAGGGCCGGATGGACGGCGCGCAGGGCGAACTGCACGCGCTTGCCCTCACCACCCGGGCACGGGACTGAGCATGGACGACGCGCTGCTCGATGCCACGATCTTCTGGCTTGCGGTCGTCGCGGGCGTTAGCTTCGTCGCCATGATGATCCTGCGCGCGATCGCCCGGCGGCGGCGCGACAAGGACCGCTGATCGGGCGGCACGCACCGGCGCCGCGCCCCGGCGGCACACTGAAAACGACGGCCGCGCAGCGGTTGATGGAGGACGAACATGCAGATGACCGACAGCAAGGCCGCGATCGAGGCCGAGATCACCGCCCATGACGTGGTCCTCTTCATGAAGGGGACGACGAGCATGCCGCAATGCGGCTTCTCCGCCCGGGTCGTGGGGGTGCTCAGCTACATGGGGATCGCGTTCCGCGACGTGAACGTGCTGGCCGATCCCGCGATCCGCCAGGGGATCAAGGATTACTCCGACTGGCCGACCATTCCCCAGCTTTACGTCAAGGGCGAGTTTGTGGGGGGCTGTGACATCATCACCGAGATGACCATGTCGGGCGAACTCGACACGCTGCTCGAGGCGAAAGGCGTGCCCTTCGACAAGGCCGCCGCGGCCAAGATCCGCGAAGCGAACGCCTAAGGGGCGTCCGCCTCCAGCCGGTCGGCAATGTCCTCGAGCCGCCCGGCCATGTCCTCGAGGAGGGCCATCGCCCGTTCGCCGTCCGGATCGGTGAAAAGCGCGGGCTGCGCCGGGACCGGGCGCGGCGCCTCCGCGCCCGTGCGCGCGGCCTTCTCCGCCTCCCGCGCCCGCTGTTCGGCCGCCAGCAGCGCCTCGTCGGCGGCACGCTTCTTGGTCTCGACCCCGTTCAGCCGGTCGGCCAGCATCAGACCGGCCATCAGCAGCATCCGGCTTTCGGGCAGGCCCGTGCCGAGCGCCTGGGTCAGGGTTCGGGCCTCGGTGTCGAGCTGGCGGGCGGCCTCGCCCAGCAGGCTTTCCTCGCCGGGCTCGCAAGCGACCCGGTAGGGGCGTCCCCCCACCTCGACGGTGATCTCGGGCATCGCTCAGCGCTCCAGCAGGGGTTTGAGGTCGGCGAGGATCTGGGTCACGTCCTCTGCATCGCGGCGCCGCTCCTCCTGCAGACGCGCGATCTCGGCCCGCAGCGCCCCTGCATCGGCCGCATGCGGACCCCGCGCCTCCAGCACAGCCTCGATGCGGGCCAGGGCCGCGGTCACGCGCCGGTCGAGATCCTTGAGCTTGGTCATCCGGGAAGGGGCCTCTTCTGATCCGCCGGGAGCAGGTCGGGGGGCCTGCGAATCGCGCAACCCCGCGTTCGGGCCAAAGTCTAGCCCGAGCGGGGCGGGGATTCCCACCCCCGGGCGGCGCGGGCGCTTGACCCGCCGGGCCGCTGGGGGCTACGACCCCGGGGACAGCGCACCCCGTCCCGAGGGGGCCCCAGCCGACAAGGACCCGACCCCGTGGACATTGCGACCCTGCGCCAGAGCCACCCCGAGCATTGGTCCAGGGCCTGTGCCCTGCGCATGCTTGCCATCGACGCAGTCCAGGCCGCGAATTCGGGCCATCCGGGGATGCCGATGGGCATGGCCGACGTGGCGACGGTTCTCTTCGAACGGCACCTGCGCTTCGATGCCGCGCATCCCGACTGGCCGGACCGCGACCGCTTCGTCCTGTCGGCGGGGCACGGATCGATGCTGCTCTACGCGCTTCTCCACCTCACGGGCACACCGGGCATGGCGCTCGACGACCTGCGCCGGTTCCGCCAGATCGGCGCCGTCACCGCGGGCCACCCGGAATACGGCCATGCGCCGGGGATCGAGACCACGACCGGCCCCCTCGGCCAGGGCCTCGCCATGGCCGTCGGCATGGCGATGGCCGAAGCCGCCCTCGCCGCCCGCTTCGGCGCCCGCGTGGTCGACCATAATACCTACGTCATCGCGGGCGATGGCTGCCTGATGGAGGGGGTGAGCCACGAGGCCATCGGCCTCGCCGGCCGCCAGCGGCTCGCCAAGCTCATCGTGCTCTGGGACGACAACGGCATCTCGATCGACGGCAAGGTCTCGCTCGCCGACATCACCGACCAGGAGGCCCGCTTCCGCGCCTCGGGCTGGGACGTCTTCGCCTGCGACGGCCACGACCCCGCAGCGATCGATGCCGCCCTGACCGCGGCGCGGGCGAGCCCCGGCCCCGCGATGATCGCGTGCAAGACCCATATCGGCTACGGCGCGCCCACCAAGCAGGACACCAAGGACGCCCATGGCTCGCCCCTCGGCAATGCCGAGATCGCCAAGGTGCGCGAGATCTACGGCTGGCCCCACCCGCCCTTCGAGATCCCCGATGACGTACGCGCCGCCTGGGCCGCCATCGGCACCCGCGGCGCCGAGGCCCGCACGGCGTGGGAAGGACGGCTCGCCGCCCTCTCGGCACCCAAGCGCGCAGAGTTCGCCCGGGTGATCGCAGGTACCCCGCCCCGCGCCCTCGCCGGCGCCATCCGCACGCTGAAGCAGGGCTTCTCGGCCGACGCCCCCCGGATCGCGACCCGAAAATCCTCCGAACTGGCGCTGGTCGCCATCAATCCGGTGATGCCTGAGACACTCGGCGGCTCGGCCGACCTGACCGGCTCAAACAACACCCTGACACCGGGCCTCGGCATCTTCTCGCCCGAAAACCGCTCCGGCCGCTACGTCCATTACGGCATCCGCGAACATGGGATGGCCGCCGCCATGAACGGGCTCGCGGTCCATGGCGGGATCGTGCCCTATGGCGGCACGTTCCTCGTCTTCACCGACTACGCCCGCGGCGCGATCCGGCTCTCGGCCCTGATGGGTCAGCGGGTGATCTATGTGATGACCCACGATTCCATCGGCCTGGGCGAGGACGGGCCGACCCACCAGCCGGTCGAGCATCTGGCGAGCCTGCGCGCCATGCCGGGCCTTCTCGTCCTGCGCCCCGCCGACGCGGTGGAGGTGGCCGAGGCATGGGAGATCGCGCTCACCCACCGGGGCCCGAGCGTCCTGTCTCTCACCCGCCAGAACCTCCCCGTCCTGCGCATGGCCCACACCGCCCGCAACCTCTGCGCCCAGGGCGGCTACGTGCTGGCCGAGGCCACGGGCAAGCGCCGCGCGATCCTGATCGCGACCGGGTCAGAGGTCGAGATCGCCATGGCCGCCCGCGCCACGCTCGAAGGCGAAGGCATCGGGACCCGCGTCGTCTCCCTCCCGTCGTTCGAGCGCTTCCTCGCGCAGGACGAGGCCTATCGCCGCCGCGTGCTGCCCGCGGGCCCCGTCCGCGTGGGGATCGAGGCCGCCGTCCGCTTCGGCTGGGACACCCTGCTCTGCGGCGAGCGGGGGGCGGAGCGCCGCGCCGCCTTCGTCGGCATGGCGGGCTTCGGCGCCTCCGGCCCGGCGGACACACTCTATGCCCATTTCGGCATCACCCCCGCCGCCGTCGCCGACAAGGTCCGCGCCCTGCTCTAGCGCCACGCCCGCCTGCCGGGACGGCCCACGCCCGCCCCCGAGGGGTGCCTGGTCTTCGGAGCCGCCATCGCCTGACCCCGTGAAAGGCCCGGCCCCCCGCGCCCGGCAAGGGCGCCGCAGGCGGGACCGGAGCCACGCGCAGCCCCCGGCGAGGGCGAGCATGGCGAGGACCCACCCCTTGCCGGGCGCGGGGG
>JANNOT010000458.1:0-2664 GCA_031399375.1 Paraoceanicella sp. | reverse complement strand
ACACGTTCCCCCAGCTTTCGTTTAGCGCGCCCACCGTGCCGTAGCGGTCGGCGAGCCAGGCGCGGAACCCGCGGATGGCGGCGGGGGAATAGCTGATCGTCGTGTCGTGGCAGCCGTATTCGTTGTCGGTCTGCCAGGCGGCGACCGCCGGGTGCTGGCCGTAACGCTCGGCCACCGCCCGCGTGATCCGCGCGCTTTCCTGCCGGTAGCCGAGATGGCTGAAGCAGTAGTGGCGGCGCGACCCGAACCCGCGGGTGCGCCCCGCCGCATCCACCGCCAGCATGTCGGGCCAGCGGTCGAGCATCCAGCGCGGCGGCGTCGCCGTGGGGGTGCACATGACGATGCGCAGGCCCGCACCCGCCAGCGTCTCGACCGCCCGGTCAAGCCAGTCCCACGCGAACCGGCCGGGGTCGGGTTCGATCCGGCTCCACGCGAACTCGCCGATGCGCACGTAGGTCAGCCCGGCATCGACCATCCGCGCGGCATCCTCGGCCCATTTCGCCTCGGGCCAGTGTTCGGGATAATAGCAGACGCCGAGCGCGCGGGTCAGGGTCATCGGGGGCTCCGAAGGGGTCAGAGGGCCTCGCCCTCGAGGACGAGCATGGTCTGGGCGAAAAGTGCCGGGGGCCTGAGCGCGCCCGCCATCAGGGCCGTGCCCGACAGGGTCACGGGCCCGGCCATCAGCGGATGGCCCGCGCGATTCAGCGCCCGGGGCGGAGCGTCAGGCGCGCGCACGCTGACGCGGTAGGACCGCGCGGGGTCGAGCCCCGCCATCCGCAGGGGTGCGGGTGCCCCGTCCGACATCGCGGCCTGGCCTGCGAACAGCACGAACCGCCCGCCATCGGCCGCCACGGTCATCTCGGCCAGCACGGCCGGATCACGGCTGTCGAGCCGGTGGAGGCGGCCCGCGAAGCGCCAGTCCCGGTTCGCCTTCCACCAGACCACCACATCGGTCAGGGTCGCGCGCTCCTCGTCCGTCAGCTCGCGGGGGTCCATCTCGAACCCCATGTGCCGCTGGGCCGCGACCCAGGCGCGGAATGCCATGGGAATCGTGCGGCCCGAGGTGTGGCAGACCCGCGGGCCGACATGGCTGCCGGTGATCTCGGGGGGCAGGAACAGCGCCGCCTCGGCTTGGATGCGCAGCCGCTCCAGCGCGTCGTTGCTGTCGGACAGCCAGACCCGGTGGGTGCGCGCCAGGACCCCGAGGTCGATGCGCCCGCCGCCCGAGGCGCAGCTCTCGATCTCCACCCCCGGATGGGCGGCACGCAGCCGGTCGAGCAGGGCGTAGTACGCGACCGTCTGCGCAGGGTCCGGCCCGGGCAGGACGCGGTTGTGATCCCATTTGAGATAGTCGATGCGGTTGGCGGAGAGCAGCGCATCGAGCGCCCCGAAAAGGTGGTCCGCCACCTCGCCGCGCGCGATGTCGAGCACGAGCTGGTGCCGCCCGGTCGGCTGGTCGGCCCGCCCCAGCACCCAGTCGGGATGGGCGCGGTAGAGGTCGCTGTCGGGGTTCACCATCTCCGGCTCGACCCAGAGGCCGAAGCGCATCCCGCGCCGCTCCACATGATCGATCAGCGGGCTCAGCCCCTGCGGGAACTTGCCCGGATCGACCCGCCAGTCGCCGAGCCCCGCCCGGTCATTGTCGCGCGCGGGGAACCAGCCATCGTCGAGCACGAAGCGCTCCGCCCCGAGGCGGGCGGCGTGGTCCGCGATCTCGCAAAGCTCGGCGAGGTCATGGCGGAAATAGACCGCCTCCCAGCAGTTGTAATGCACCGGCCGGGGTCGCGCAGGGTCGGGGAACCGGACGATGGCCCGGGTCGCGGCATGGAAGGCGGCGAGCGCGCCGTTCAGCCCCGCCTCGGTCCGCACGGCGTGAAGCGTCGGCGTCTCCAGCGTCTCGCCGGGCGCAAGCTCGGTCCCCGCAGGCCCCGGCATCGCGCCGAACTGCACCTGAGCCCGACCGTCGGGCAGCATCTCCGCCACCATCCGGTGTCCGCCCGACCAGCCGAGATGGAGCACCAGCGCCGCCCCCGCCGTCGCGGTGCATCCCGGTTCGGGAACCACGAGGCCCGGGTAGTGCTCGTGCCCCGTCCGCCCGATCCGGCTTTCCCGCAGCCGCGCGCCGGGGGTCAGGGGCTGGCGCTGGGGGCGGAACTCGCCGCACCAGCGCCCGGCATACTCGATCGTCTCTACCGCCGCGGCCGGTAGCGGCAGGACGGGGGCGGCGAGCCAGTTCACCCGGACGGGATGGGCGCCCGTGTTGGTCAGCCGGGCGCAGAACCGCACCATGCCCCAGGGATCCGCCTCGGCCGTAAGAGCGTAGCGCAGGCTGTCACACTCCCCCTCCCATCCGAAGCGAATGCCGTCTGCGGCGCCGGTGCCGCGGAAATGCGGGTGGAACGTCCGCCCCTCGGCATGGGCGACGAGCCCGGGATGGCCGGCCCAGCCCGTCGCGGGCTCCGGACAGACCGTCAGCGGCGGGACCACGTCGAGCTCGCCGCCCGAGGTCGCGCGTTGCCCCGCCCGGGCGAGCGCCGCCAGGTCCTCGCCCGCGGGCAGGGCCGGGCCCCAGTAGACAAGCGCGGGCAGCCCGCCGCCCTCTGCGCCGAAGACCAGCGTGGTCCCGCCGGCCTCGATCCGCCAGGCGGTCACTTCACGGCGCCG
>JANNOT010000446.1:0-5120 GCA_031399375.1 Paraoceanicella sp. | reverse complement strand
TCTCGGTGGCGAGCATGCGGATCGCCTGGGACAGCATCGGGGGCAGAACGTCATGCCCTGCGGTGTAGCCGACCGCGACCGGCAGCCCGCCCGACCGCGCGACCGGCCAGGGCTCGCCCGCCACGGACCAGATTCGCGCGGGCACGGACACCAGGTCCACCCCGACCTCGGCGGGATCGACCGTCAGGTCGGCCCCGTCCGGATCGGCATAGCCGATGCCGGTGATCTCCCCGACCGGCCCGCCCGGCAGGACGATTTCGACCCAGCGATCTGCGGGAAACGCCGACATCCGGTAGGTCACGGCCCGCTGGCCCATGAGCCGCCCGGTCGTGGTCTCGACCACCTCGATCGCGGCCCGCAGGTAGCCCTCGACCAGCGCATCCTTGCTGGCCTCGTCGATCCGAGCATGGGCACGCAGATCGGCGACGGTCAGGGGCAGCGCCGCGGCGGCGCCACGCTCGAACGACCAGCGGTTCGGGCGCCACATCTCAGGCG
Source organism: Paraoceanicella sp. (assembly GCA_031399375.1). GTDB lineage: Bacteria > Pseudomonadota > Alphaproteobacteria > Rhodobacterales > Rhodobacteraceae > Paroceanicella. The sequence goes on along the minus strand of JANNOT010000446.1, from coordinate 4,625 downwards.
CCCGCCCGGGGTGGGGGGGATTCGGTGCGCATCGGCGGTGCTCCGGGGGGTGATAAGTGCGCGGGGACGGGTCGGGTGGGTGGGGTGACGAACCCGCCCCCGCGCTGCTCTGTGCCTCCGGGCCTCATGGCAGCAGGCACGAACACCAGGGTGCGGATCAGCTTGCGGCGTTCACGAACGCCTTGATGGCCCCGCCGGAGTCGATCAGGTTGCCCCCGGCGAGCATCCAGGCCAGGAACCCGACCTGCCCGCGGCTGACATACGGGCTGTCGTCGAACCGGAAAAGCTCGACCCCCATCACGTCGCGGATGGTGTAGTAGGCGAAGTTCCCGAACAAGATCGACTTGGAACCGGCCGCCATGGCGGGCATGTCCTGGTTGATCGTGATGGGATAGCCCAGCAGCCGGTCCGGCGCCCCGCCCGGGGCCCCCGTCTCGTAGCCTGGCACGAAGATCGGGCGGCTCTGCCCGTCCTTCACCTTGCGGATCTCCCGCAGGGTGGCGTCGGCGAACATCCAGCCCGCCGACCCACCCTCGCGATACGCGGGGTCGACCGAATGCTGCAGGTTGACCAGGCTGTCATAGGTGACCGCCGTCACCTGGCTCGACCCGTTGGCGGCCGTGACCCCGACGGGAGACGCGGTCTGGACGCCGCGGGGCTGGCTCGTGCCGGTACCGGTGGTGAAGTGCGTGTTGGTGATCCGCCCGATGCGGGTGACCAGACGGCTCCGGACGAAGCTTTCGATGTCGACATTGCTGTCCTGGAGAAGCTCGTAGGGCACCTTCACCACCTTGGACCCGTACTTATAGACGGGCAGGCTCGACACGCCGAACGTCACGTCCTGCTCGGCGGCGGCGGCATTCTCCGCCACGATCTCGCCGATCTCCGACGTGCCGTCCGAGGTGGGGAAATTCATCGGGTTGCCCATGCTGGTCTGGATCACGGTCGCGACCCGGCGCACCCCGCCATACTCCTTCAGCGCATCGACCACCGACCGTGCGACCTCGGTCGCCACGGTGAACCCGCCCTCCGAGCCGACGCCGGTCGACATGGTGTTGCGGATCTTCGCCCAGTCCTCGGCCTTCAGCGCCCGGTCGCCGCCGCGCAGCCACTTCGCATAGAGCGACAGCCCCTCGTTACGCGTGTCCCGCCCGCGCTGCTCGGCACCGGTCGCCACACCCTCGGTCAGCGCATCGTCCGCGACCTTCTGGTTGAAGGCGTTGATCCGCTCGATCCGCGCATCGACCGCGTCGATGTCGGCCATGATGCGGTCATAGGGTTCCTTGTCGGTGGCGTCGTCCCAGATCGGCTTGTTCACCAGCTCCTGCGCGGCCTTCGCCATCTCCGCGCGCTTCAGTCTCAGGTCCTGCAGGGACATCCTGTCCTCCTGTTGCAAGGCTGTGGGCGCCGCGGCCACCATGGCCGCAGCGTGTCCGGGCGCGGTGCGCGCGGAAACTCTCTCTCGGGTCAGGTCAGGCGGCGGCGGTTCCCAGGCCCAGCAGGGCCAGCGTCAGCGCCCGCTGCCGCCGGGCGCGCGCGGCCTCCGCCTCGGCAGGGTCAAGCGCCCCCGCCACGGGCGCCTCAGGCGCAGGCGGGCAGGGCGGCGGCGCCGCGGGTGCCCGGGCAAAGGTGCTCAGGTCCCAGGCCCGCGCCTCGGCCCCGGCCTTCGCCCGCGGCGCCTCGGGCGCCACCTCGTCGGCCAGGCCTTCGGCCACGGCCTCGGCGGCGGTGAACCACGTCTCGGCCGACATCTGGGCCATGTGACCGGCCACCTCGCGCCCGCTGCGCGCGGCATAGGCCTCGGCGATGGTGCCGTCGATCTTCTCCAGCAGGTCCGCGGTCTCGCGCATGTCGGCCGCGTTGCCGACGCCGATGGACCAGGCCCGGTGGATCATCATCATCGCGCCGGGGGCCATGATCACCCGGGGCGCGGCGACGGCGACGACCGACGCGGCCGAGGCGGCCAGCCCGTCGACATGGACCACGACCCGCTCGCCCTCCTCACGGATCGCCTGGGCGATCGCCTGCCCGCCGAAGACCGACCCGCCGGGCGAGTTCACCCGGACGCGGATCGTCCCCGACCCCGCCGCCGCACGCTCGCGCAGCGCCAGGGCGAAGGCCCGCGGGCTGACCCCGCCCCACCACTCTGCCTCCTCGTCATCGGACGCGATGACGTCGTAAAGCCAGAGCGTGTCCTCCTCGGCCCGGAACGACCCGCGGCCCAGGTTCGCGATGCGCAGCTTTAGCTCCAGCGGCGACAGGCGGCACCGCGCCGCCGCATCCAGGGCCGCGCCCAGCGGCCCGATCAGCTCGGGGGCGATCTTCATCGCACGGTCTCCTCGGTGGGCGTGGCAGGCGCGGGCGCGGCGGCCGGCGTGGTCTCGGGGAATTCCCCCTCGGCTTCGGCGGGAAGGTTCACCTTCCGGCGCACCTCCGCCCGGGTCATGAAGGCGGGCTCGCCCGCGCGCCCCAGCGCGATGCGCATCGCCTCGAACAGGCTCTTGGTGTCGGCACGCTCCAGCTCGGTGGTGTCGAAGAGCACGACCCTTCTGGTGGTACGGGGAAAGAACTTACGGTTGATTTCGTTCTCGATCCTTCTGAGCCAGGGGCTCAGGGAGTAGCGGACGAACCCGATGCCCATGGCCTCGACGCCCGATCCCCACGAGGTGACCTTCTCGGAATGCCCGATCATGAAAGGCGGCACTCCGAACACCCGCGCGATCTCCTCCACCTGGAACCGGCGGCTTTCGAGGAGCTGCATCTCCTCCAGCGGCATCGTCAGGGTCTGCACCTTCAGCCCGCCCAGCAAGACCATGGGGCGCGCGGCATTCATCGGGCCCTGGTGGCGCATGTCGAGCTGCGACCGCAGGTCATCGATCTGCTCTTGGGTCAGGGTGCCATCGGTCTGCAGCGCGAAGTCCGGCCGCGCCGAGTTGCGGAAGAAGCTCGCCGCATATTCCTGCATAGCGATGCCCGTTCCCCCGACCATGCGCATGTGGTGCGCCATGGGCGACAGGCCGCGCACCCCGTCGAATCCGAACCCCGGGATGTGCAGCATGTCGTCCTGGTCGAGGATCCGCCGGCCGACCGCCTGGGGCGCCGGGATCGTGGGGTCCGACGCCACGTCGTAGATCAGCCGTGACCCGTCGGGCAGCACCCGCACCTCGACCCGTCCCGGGTGGATCGGCACCAGGCCGCGGATGACGCCCGACTGGGTGCGCAGGATCTCCGCAAATCCGTCGCCGCGCAGCAGGATCGATGCGCTCACGAACTCCCACGCCGCGGCGGCCTGCCAGCGGTCGCAGAATGCCTCGTTCAGGATCCACCAGACCGGGTCCTCGATCCGGGCAAGATCACCCTCCCGGTCGCGGCGATAGACATGCAGCGGCAGCGTGCCGATGGCACCCGCGAGCAGTTGCACGCACGCATAGACCGCCGAGAGGCTCAGCGCCGTCCGCTCGCCCATCCCGCTGTCGACCCCAAAGATGCTCGACCAGGCTTCGCTTCCGCGGGTGATCTCGCTCGACTTCCAGGTCTGCGCGTGCACCGGCAGGGCGGGCGAGGCCGTCACCGGCGGCTCCATCCTCTCTGCCACCTCGCGCCGACCCCACCAGCTCACAGCAGCACCAGCCGCGGCTCGGGGGCCGCGTCCTCGGCCGGCGCGTCGAGCCGCGCGAGTGCGGTCACCACCGCGGCGTTCCCGTCGATCTTGCCCGCCCTGGTCAGCTTGTCGGGCGTGATGAACTCGCCCGACCGGCGCACAACGCAGTTCGCCCCCCGCCAGAGCAGGACGGGGTCCCCGTCGGTCACCACCTTGCCCTCGCGCGCCAGGGCGATCAGCCGGTCGAAGGCGAGGTCGAGGTTCATGGGGGTCTGGCGTAGCTCGACCGCGGGCAGGCCCTCGCCCGCCAGCCGCTGCATCATGTCGAGCCCGTAATGGGGATCGAAGGCGATCTCCTCGGCATCGACCGCCGCCGCCACCTCGCGCACCCCGGCCTCGACTGCGGACAGGTCGATTTGCGCGCCTGGGCAGATGGTCAGCTGCCCCGCCCGCTCCCACCCCCCGAAATGGTCCGCACCCGGCGCGTCCGCCACATCCTTGGTCACGAAGTGCCGGACCTTCACCAGGAGCCGGTCGCCCGACCAGGCGATGGCTGCGATGGCGGTCATGTCCTCGCTCTTGCTTAGGTCGACGCCGACGATCGCCCGGCCCGTCGCGCGCAGGTCGCGGAAGCTGAGGGTGGGGTCGACGCCGCGGCGTAGCCCGTCAATGTCGATCGCGGCCTCGCCGACGCTGGTCCAGATGCAGAGGTGCTTGCGCAGGAACTCGCCCATGTAGGCGGGCGAGCCCTGGGCCATGCGCGCCTCGGCCTCGAGCGCCTCGAGCCGCTTCGACGTGCCGAGCCCCGGGTTCGCCTTGCCCCAGGTCACCGGGCTCATCGGATCGTCACCGGGGTCGGCGGCATAGATCACCCCGAAATGCGTCTCGTCGGCATGGCTGCCCATCAGCACGCGGCGGGTGTAATCGTGGACCTCGTAGCAGACCCCGCTCAGGTCGTAGCCCGCCGTGGTGATGGCCACGAGGAGCGGCTGGGATCGCGCCCCCATGGCCGAGCGCAGCGCGT
>JANNOT010000439.1:0-1638 GCA_031399375.1 Paraoceanicella sp. | reverse complement strand
TGGAGCGAGGCGTAGGGGTCCTGGAACACCATCTGCACTCGGGTGGCGAAGGCGCGGCCGCGCGGGGTGGGCACCGGCTGGCCGCCGATCCGGATCGCCCCACCGGTGACGGGGGCGAGGCCGCAGATCGCCCGCAGGATGGTGGATTTCCCCGAGCCCGATTCGCCGACCAGGCCGAAGGACGCCCCCTCCTCCACCCGCAGGCTGACGCCCTCCACCGCGCGCACCTCGCGCCCCTTGGCACGGTAGGTGACGGACAGCGCCTCGACCTCAATCACGCCCAAGCCCCGTCGCGGTCGAGGCTCGGCAGGGCGGTGCGCGGCCCGCCGATCCGGGGCAGGCAGTTCAGGAGCCCCTGGGTGTAGGGGTGGCGGGCGGAGAGGAGGTCGCGCGCCGCCAGCTCCTCGACCACCCGGCCCCGGTACATCACCAGGACCCGGTCGCAGAACCGCGCCACCAGCCGCAGGTCGTGGGAGATGAAGATGAGCCCCATCCCCCGCGACCGCACCAGATCGTCGAGGATGCGCAGCACCTCGGCCTGCACCGTCACGTCGAGCGCCGAGGTGGGCTCGTCGGCGACCAGGAGGTCCGGCTCTGGGATCAGCATCATGGCGATCATCACCCGCTGGCCCATGCCGCCCGAGAGCTCGTGGGGATAGGCGTGCAGCACCCGCTCGGGGTCGCGGATCTGCACCGCTTCCAGCGCCGACAGCGCCTTGGCCGTCGCCGCCCGGGCGCCCAGGCCGTCGCGCAGGCGCAGCCCCTCGGTCAGCTGCGCGCCGATGCGCATGACGGGGTTCAGCGAATATTTCGGGTCCTGCATCACCATGGCGATGCGCCGCCCGCGCAGGGCGCGCATCTCCCGCTCGCTCGCCGCCAGCAGGTCGACCCCGTCGAAGGCGAGGCGCCGGGCCTCGATCCGCCCCGGGGGCCGGATCAGGCGCAGGATGGACCGGCCCGTCATCGTCTTGCCCGAGCCGCTTTCCCCCACGATCCCCAGCCGCTCGCGGTCGAGCCGGAAGCTCACGCCGCGCACCGCCTCGACCGGCCCGCCCTCGGTGGCGAAGGTCACGCGCAGGTCCTCGACCTCGAGCAGGCTCACCGCTGCGCGCCCTTGGGGTCGAGGATGTCGCGCAACCCGTCGCCCAGCAGGTTGAAGCCGAGGCTCACCATCAGGATCGCGATCCCCGGCATCGCCGCCACCCACCACTGGTCAAAGAGGAACTTGCGCCCCGACGCGATCATCAGCCCCCATTCCGGCGAGGGCGGCTGGGCCCCGAGCCCGAGGAACCCGAGCCCCGCCGCCGTCAGGATGATCCCCGCCATGTCGAGCGTCACCCGCACGATGACCGAGGGCAGGCACATCGGCACCACATGCCCCCAGATGATCCGCCCCGCCCCCGCCCCCTGCAGCCGCACGGCCGAGATGTAGTCGGCGCCGCGTACCGTCAACGTCTCGGCCCGCGCGACGCGGGCATAGGGCGGCCAGGCCGTCAGGGCGATGGCGAGCACCGCGTTCTCGATCCCCGGCCCGAGCGAGGCCACGAAGGCAAGCGCGAGGATCAGGCGCGGAAAGGCGAGGAAGATGTCGGTGATCCGCATCAGGAGCCCGTCCACCCAGCCCCCGAAATACCCCGC
>JANNOT010000413.1:0-4415 GCA_031399375.1 Paraoceanicella sp. | reverse complement strand
CCACCACCGACCGGGCGGCACAATGCGACGGATGGCGTGGGCGGGCATCGGTCCCGGTGGATGTGGACAGGAGAGACCGATGAAGGTCGTGAATTCGCTGCGGTCGCTCAAGACCCGGCACCGCGATTGCCAGATCGTGCGCCGCAAGGGCCGCGTCTACGTGATTAACAAGACCCAGAAGCGCTACAAGGCCCGCCAGGGCTGACGCGTCGCGTCTCGGCCACCAGCATCCGAAGCGTCTGCGCGTCCAGAAACCCGTGGGGCACAAGCCCACGGCGTGATTGATACTGGGCGATCGCATCGCGCGGCGCGCTTGCACCGGGCAGGCCAAGCATGTCGAGCCGATCCGCGACGCCTCGTGCGACCCCCGGGGCCGCGATGAGCGACGCCTCCTGTCCCGCCGCATCGCCCGGATCGTCGCCCATCTGCACCAGGTTCCGGCGCAGCGCGGCGAATGGCGCGAGCGCACTGCGCGGCGTGGCATCCACGAACCGGCGCAGGGCCGAGGCCCCCTCAACCACGGCGGCGCGGTAGGCGGCCCGTTCCTGGTCCGGCGCTGCTGCGACCGCCGCTGCCTCGAGCGCCGCAACATGCGCACGCGCAGGTCCGGCATAGCTGCCCCACGGAAATCGTTCCAGATAGGCCGCCAGGCCCGCCACATCCCCCGCCACCCCCCTCGCCCGCCAGAGCGCGACATCCGCCCGGGCGTTCGCGCGCGCGGCATGCCTTGCCTCCGCCGCAAGGGCCGCGCCGCGCTCCGCGGCCCGGGTCAGCAGCCGCTCGACCTGCCGCGGGGTCAGCACGCCGTCGGGGGCATAACCGCCGGCCGCCTGCCAGTCGGCGATGGCCGCCGCGGTCCCTGCCCCGTCGCGTCCGTCGAGCGGCACGGGCAAGTGGCCGAGGATCGCGAGCGCCTCCTGCCAAGCCAGGACGTCCCCGTCCCCCGGGACATCGGGCAGGCGACCGAATACCCGCACCTCCGGCCCCGGCGACGCGAGCGCCCCGGCAAGATCGGCACCCGGGGCCAGCAGAGTATCGGCGACGAACGCCGACAGCCCATGGGCGGGCAGCACGACGAGCACCGTCCCCTCGGGCACCCGGGGTGTCCCGAGCCCCGGCAGCAGCCGACCGCCCGGGGGTGCCGCGTCCGGCACCTGCGCGACCACCACGATGCCCCCGGGCCCGGCGAGGTCGAGATAAACCCCCAGCGGCACGGCCACCACTGCCACCGCCGCGGCCGATGCGGCGCGGGCCGACCGGGGCAGCACCCAGGCCGTCGCCCCGGTCGTGACCCCCTGCCCAGCGAGGATCACGAGCACCCTGCCCCCCCGCACGCTTTCGAGCGGCGCCGGATCCGCCCCCTCAGCGATCGCGAACCCTGCCTGCTCCAGCGCCGCGACGACCCGGCCCGCCGTCTCGGTGGGAAGCGTCCCGCCCGGGTCGAGCGCGACCAGCGCTACGTCCGCCGCCGCCGGGCCCGCGAGGGCAGCCAGCAGCGCCGCCGCGACCCACCGCCACCTCACCCGTAGGTCCGGGTGTCGTCGATGACCTTGCCGTCATTGGGCAGGCTGCCGGGGACCACCAGCTCCACCGTGCCGCGCAGCTTCAGGATCGCCTGGACGCTGTCGGACAGGGCGGCCGCAAGGCCCGGGTCGGTCGAGGCCGTCTCGACCCGCACCGTCATGGTGTCGCGGTCCTCCTCGCGCCCCGCCACGACCCGGGCGCGGATCACGCCCGGGTTGCGGGCGACGAACGCGGCGACCTGTTCGGGGCGCACGAACATCCCGCGGATCTTCGTCGTCTGGTCCGCGCGCCCCATCCAGCCCCGCAGCCGCGCGTTGGTCCGCCCGCAGGCGCTCTGCCCCGGCAGGATGGCTGACAGATCGCCGGTGGCAAAACGCAGCAGGGGATAGTCGGGCGTCAGGGTGCTGACCACGACCTCGCCCACCTCGCCCTCGGGGACCGGGTCGCCGGTGCCCGGGCGCACGATCTCGACCACCACGCCCTCGTCGATCACCATCCCCTCCTGGGCCGGGGTCTCGTAGGCGATCAGCCCGAGATCGGCGGTGGCATAGCATTGCAGGCAGGCGATGCCCCGGTCAGCATAGGCCGCGCGCAGGCTGGGAAAAAGCGCCCCGCCCCCCACGACAGCGCGGGTGATGCGCAGGGGCAGCCCCAGCGCATCGGCCTGGTCGAGGATCGCCTTGAGGAAATCGGGCGTCCCGGCATAGGCGGTGGCGCCCAGGTCATGGGCCGCCCGGGCCTGAAGCTCGGTCTGCCCGGTTCCCGCCGGGATCACCGTCGCCCCGACCGCCGCCGCTGCGCTTTCGAAGATATGGCCCGCGGGGGTCAGGTGGTAGCTGAAGCAGTTCTGCACGATGTCGCCCGCGCCGACGCCCGCGGCGTGCAGGAACCGGCCCGCCCGCCACCAGTCGCGCGCGCGGCTGCCCGGCTCGTAGATCGGCCCGGGCGACTGGAAGAGATGCGAGAACCGCGCGGCCCTGCCCCCGAGCCCGCCCAGAGGCGGGTCTGCGCGCTGCCGGTCCACCAGCGCCGCCTTGCGCAGGACGGGCAGGCGCGCGAGCGCCGCGGGCCCGTCGATCGGCTGGCCATGCAGGCTGGCGAGCGCTGCAAACTGCGCCGCGATCCGGGTCGCCGGGTCACGGGTTTCGAGGTCGTCATAGGACATGGTCGCACCCTCCGCGCCCTCCGCAGCGTCATGCCGTGCCATGGGCCCGCTCAGCTCAGCCAGCGCTTGCGGCGGCGGTAGCTGCGGACGTTGCGAAAACTCTTGCGGCCGGTGTCGGACATGCCGAGGTAGAATTCCTTCACGTCCGGATTCTCGCGCAGCTCCGCCGCGGGGCCATCCATGACCACCCGGCCCGATTCCAGAATGTAGCCGTACTGGGCGAAGCGCAGGGCCACGTTCGTGTTCTGCTCGGCCAGAAGAAAGCTCACCCCCTCGGTCTCGTTCAGCGCCTTCACGATGCCGAAGATCTCCTCGACGAGTTGCGGCGCCAGGCCCATGGACGGCTCGTCGAGCAGGATCGTCTCGGGGCGGGCCATCATCGCGCGCCCGATCGCGCACATCTGCTGTTCGCCGCCCGAGGTGTAGCCCGCCTGGGAACGCCTGCGTTCCTTCAGCCGGGGGAAGTAGGCATAGACCTTCTCCAGGTCCTGCGCGACCTCGCGGTCCCTTCGGGTATAGGCGCCGGTCATGAGGTTCTCCTCGACCGTCAGGTGCCCGAAGCAGTGCCGCCCCTCCATCACCTGGATCAGCCCCCGCCGCACAAGGTCCGCGGGGTTGAGGTCGCGGGTCGAGGCGCCGCGGTAGCGGATCTCGCCCTTGGTCACCTCGCCGCGTTCCGAATGCAGCAGGTTCGAGATCGCCTTCAGCGTCGTCGTCTTGCCCGCGCCGTTGCCCCCCAGGATTGCGGTGATCCCGCCCTTGTGCAGCTTCATCGAGACGCCCTTCAGCACCAGGATCACATGGCTGTAAATCACCTCGATATTGGTGAGCTCAAGTAGCGTCTCGCCGGGGGCGGTCGTGTCGGACATCGGCATCTCCCGCGCAGGGGGTCCCCCGGGGGCGGACCCGGGGGACCGGGGGGTCAGTTGCAGGTCCGCGGCGTCAGGCCGTTCTCGGCGGCATAGGCCGTGGCATCGGCCTTGATCAGCGGGTCGATCACGGATTTGTCCGACGGCGCGAATCCGGTGATGAGCGTCCAGGTGCCCGTCGCCGCGTCCCATTGCTGGATCGCCCCGAGCCCCGGCCCGCCATGGTTCGCGCAGCTCACCTCGAACGCGGGGCCGAAGTTCGGCATGCCAAGCTCGGCCATCCGCGCCTCGGTGATCACCAGCGCCTCCATCCCGTCGCGCATCTGGGCGGCGGTGATGTCGGCGACCCCGTGGATCTCCTGCGCCTTTCTCGCCGCCTCGACCGCGAGCATCGCGGCATAGAGCCCGCGGTTGTAGAGCACGGTGCCAAGCTGGTCGCCCGCCCCCGCCGCCTTGCCCGCATCGAGCACATGGGTCTTCAGGTCGGCATAGATCGGATAATCGGCGCCCACGTTGTGGAACGTGACGGCCTTGTAGCCGTTCGAGGCGGCGCCCACCGGTTTCACGTCATTTTCCGATCCCGCCCACCAGACGCCGATGAAGTTTTCCATGGGGAAGCGCTGGTTGACCGCCTCCTGCACCGCGGTGGTGTTCTGGACGCCCCAGCCCCACATCACGACGTAATCGGGACGGCTCCGCCGGATTTCCAGCCACTGGGATTTCTGCTCGAGCCCCGGGGGATCGACGGGCAGCTGCGCGAGCGTGAAGCCGTGCTTCTTCGCCAGTTCCTCCAGCGTACGGATCGGTTCCTTGCCATAGGCCGAGTTGTGATAGAGCAGCGCGATCTTCTTGCCCGC
>JANNOT010000406.1:0-10981 GCA_031399375.1 Paraoceanicella sp. | reverse complement strand
GCGACCGAGAGCACGCGCTTGGCCGTGCTCTGTCCGATCACGTAGTCGTCGAGGACCGAGCAGATATCGCGCGGGGTCGGGACACCCTCGGCGGATTTCACCAGGGTGTTCTTGCTCTCCTCGCGGATGATGTCCATGCAGAGCTCGACGCATTCGTCGCAGATGAACACGGTCGGGCCAGCGATGAGCTTGCGCACCTCGTGCTGGCTCTTGCCGCAGAACGAGCAGTAGAGCGTATTTTTCGAATCACTTCCGCCAGACTTGCTCATTCCACTCTCCCGGAAGGGGACCTGCCCCCCGTCGACCTATGGCGCGGTGTCATTTCCACCCGCTGAATCGACCCCGCATTGTCATAGGAACATGGTGCGGTTCGCCATGACAAGCCGAAACAGGACCACCCTGACAGCAGGGCGGAAAAAAAGTCTTGACCTTCGGCGTTAACCTTCTGCGGCAACCGGACGCTTCTCTACGATCTTGTCGATCAGGCCCCAGTCCTTGGCCTGTTCGGCAGACATGAAATTGTCGCGTTCCAGCGCATGTTCCACGGTCTTGATGTCCTGGCCGCAATGGTGGACGTAGATCCGGTTCAACCGGTCGCGAGTCTCGAGGATGTCGCGGGCGTGGATCGCGATGTCCGTGGCCTGGCCCTGGAACCCGCCCGAGGGCTGGTGGACCATGATGCGCGAATGGGGCAGGGAAAAGCGCATGTCCTTTTCCCCTGCGGCGAGCAGGAGCGATCCCATGGACGCCGCCTGTCCGACACAGAGCGTCGAGACCGCGGGGCGGATGTACTGCATCGTGTCGTAGATCGAGAGGCCCGACGTCACCACACCCCCGGGGGAGTTGATGTACATCGAGATTTCCTTCTTGGGATTCTCCGCCTCCAGAAACAGGAGCTGGGCCACCATCAGCGTCGCCATCCCGTCATGGACCGGACCCGACAGGAACACGATCCGCTCCTTGAGCAGGCGCGAATAGATGTCGTAGGCGCGTTCCCCCCGCGAGGTCTGCTCGACCACCATGGGGACGAGCGTGTTCATGTAGGTGTCGATGGGGTCTCTCATGTCCGCCGCCTGTCGCTCGGGATGCGCGGCCCCGGTATGGGGCGCGAAGGGTTCCCCATGGTGTAATCACCCGGCCGGGGGGCCGCAAGGGCAGGCGCCCTCAGGCCTCGTCCAGCGCCTCGATGGCCGATTGCAGCTCTTCCTTGGTCACGCTGGTCTCGGTCAGGGTCGCGAGCTCGAGGATGTAATCCACGACCTTGTCCTCGAAGATCGGCGCCTGGAGCTGCTGGAGCACCTGGGGGTTGGTCTTGACGAAGTCGAAGAACGCCTTTTCCTGCCCGCGGTATTGGATGGCCTGACGCATGACCGCCTGGTTCAGCTCGCTCTCGCTCACCTGGACCTTGGCCCTGGACCCCACGTCGGCCAAAAGCAGGCCGAGCCGGACCCGGCGTTCGGCGAGCGCCAGATGATCGGCCGACGGGTCGATGGGGGGGTGGTCATGGCCCTGGTGCTCGGGATTTTCCTCGTGCCAGAGCTGGTGGGCGACCTGCTTGGCCTCCTGCTCCACCAGGCTCGGGGGCAGGTCGAACGTGACCTTGTCGGCCAGCGCGTCCATCAGCTTGCGCTTGAGCACCGAGCGCGCGGCGTCCTTGTATTCCTTGGCGAGCCGTTCGGAGATCTGGCGCTTGAGATCGGCCAGATCGGTGGCCCCGAACTTTGTCGCCAGCGTGTCGTCGATCAGTGCCGGCTTGGGTTCGCGCACCTCGCCCACGGTCACCGCGAAGACGGCCGTCTTGCCCGCAAGGTTCGGCGCGCCGTAATCGGCTGGAAAGCTCACCTCGACCGACACCGCATCGCCGGGCTTGGTGCCGACAAGCTGCGGCTCGAAGCCGGGGATGAACGAATTGGACCCGAGCACCAGGGGATAGGCCTCTGCGGCACCGCCCTCGAACGGCTCGCCGTCGATCGCGCCCACGAAATCGATCACGATCTGGTCGCCCTCGGCCGCGGCATCGCCCTCGGCCCGCAGCTCAAAATTGTTCGCGGAGGCTGCGAGATTCTCGAGCGCCTCCTGCACGGCGGCGTCGTCGACCTCGGCCACGAGCCGCTGGAGCGTGATGGTGCGGAAATCGACCTCCGGCACCTCGGGGAGCTTTTCGTAGGACATCTCGACCAGAATGTCCTGGCCCTCGACCCAGTTCTCGCCCTGCATCTTCACCTGGGGCTGGACCGCCGGACGATCGCCCGAACGTTCGAAATGCACGCGCATCGCATCGTCGAGCGCTTCCTGCATCGCCTCGCCCAGCACGGATTTGCCGAACATCTTCTTCATCAGCGCGGCCGGGGCGCGGCCCTTGCGAAAGCCCTTCATCTGGAAGTCGGCGCGTGCAGCCTCGAGCTTCTGGTTGACCTTGGCCTCGAGCGCCGATGCGGTGAGCACCAGAGCATATCCCCGCTTCAGGCCTTCGTTCAGCGTCTCGGTGACCTGCATGCCTTCACCCCCCGATCCTTGATCGCCCCCGGCGCCATGGTGCGGGCGAAGGGACTTGAACCCCCACGCCTTGCGGCACGAGAACCTAAATCTCGCGTGTCTACCAGTTTCACCACGCCCGCGAGGTCCGGAAAGCCGTGCGCCCGCGCGACCCCGCCGAAACCGCGGGCACGTCTAACAGAGGCCCGCGTGGGGCGCGAGCGGAAAATCGCTGGTCGCAATCCCGCCTATGGGGCGAGCCCCAGGCGCAGGAATTCGCCCGCCTCGACGAGGATGACCTCGGTCGCGTCCGGGGCGGTCAGGTCGCGGCCGGTGGAGAACGGAAAGTTGTTGTCGTTGATGACGATCAGGTGCGTGTCGTCCACCCGGGCCACGTTCTCGATGGTCACGAAGGGAAAGCGGAACGTGCCGTCGTCGCGGCGGCCAAGCCGCGCGATGCCGTCCGGGTCGCGCATGTTCAGAAGGTCGATATGACCCAGCTTCTCCACCGGCGTGCCCGGCGCGCCGAGGCGGATCATGTAGATGCGCTTGAAGAGCGCCGGGGCCTTCTGGCAGCCCGTCGTGGCGCCATCCTTGCACGCAAGCTCCGCGTCGCCCTGGCCGTTGTCGCGCTCGATCACGATGCCGCGGGTGGCGTCGAGCATCTGGAAATCGCCGATCGCATGGCCCGGGCCCTCGACCGGGTAGAGCCAGTGGCGCCCGGTCCAGCTGCGGGTGGCCGCATCCATCTCGAGGATCGCCAGCGCCTCGCGCCCGTCCTCGGTCCGCTGCCAGTCGCCCGTCTCCGCGTTCCAGAGCGGCCCCTCCAGCAGGCCCAGGAGATGCGTCCCGTCCGATGACAGGGCGAGCCCCTCGTACCCGCGCGAGCGCTTGGCGCCGTAGGCGGGCAGCGCCCCGCCGGGATCGGGCAGCCTCAGCGCCGGATGGTCGGGCGAGCGGATGTCGAGCCCGTCGCGCACCGTGCCGTGCACCTCGCGCAGGATCCCGGTGGCGCGATCGACGACGAGGATGAACGGGCCGAATTCGTCGCCGAGGACCAGGCTGTCGCCCACGACCTGGACACCCTCGATGTCGAAATCGGCCCCCGTAAGGTAGCGCTCGGCGCTCGCCTCGGTGACGATGGGAAACCGCGCGACGCCGTCGGGATCGCGCAGGAACATCGTGCGCTCCACATCCACGGTCCCGGCGGCGAAATCGGGCCGGATCTCGTGGACAGCCAGCATTGCGTCAGCCGAGTTGTTCTTTGCCCCGAACCCGTTGTCAGAGGTCACGAGAAAGCGCCCCTCGCCCAGGGGCACGATCCCCGAAAAGCCCTGCAGCGGCTGGCCCTGGAATGGCGCGGTCGTCCCCTCGCCCGGCGTGCCCTCGATGCGCTCGACCGACGCCTGGGCGGTGTACTTGCCCGAGACCTGGAGCGAGGGGGGCGCGTCGGCGGGCGGCGCGGTGAAGGTCGCGGCAGGCATCACCGCCTGACCGCGCAGGGTGGCGGGCATCTCCTGGCCGAGCGCGGGGGCGGTGAGCAGGACGAGGGCGGTCAGAAACATGGGGCGCATGGGATCCTCCGGCGGGGCGTCGCAGCCTATCCGCAGGCATCCGACGGTTCCGTGGCAATCGGGTGACAGCGCGGTGTCACCGCGGCGTCAGGCGCCCAGGCCGCGAAGGACCCCAGGCAGCGCGTCGGGCAGATCCTCGGCGATCAGCCCGGGGCCGAAGGCGCGGGCGGCGGCGGCGTGGAGCCAGGCGGCCGTCTCCGCGGCCTCCATCGGGGCGAGCCCGCGGGCCAGGAGCCCGGCGATCAGCCCGGCGAGCACGTCCCCCGACCCAGCGGTGGCGAGCCAAGGGGCCGCGTCGCCATAGACCGCGGCATGCACAGCCACGGCGCCCCCCGGTGCGGCGATCACCGTGTCCGGCCCCTTCAGGAGCACGACCGCCCCGGCGCGCGCCGCGGCCTCCCGCGCGGCATCAACCCGGGACATCGCCGGACCGCTATCGGGCGGCGCCGCCAGCCGGGCCGCAATGTCGGGGAACAGCCGGGTGAACTCGCCCCCGTGGGGGGTCAGCACGCAGTCCGCGTGCAGCCGCGGCAGGATTGCTGGATCGAGCGCGTCGGCGTCGAGCACGCAGGCCCGCCCAGCCCCGAGTGCCGCCGCGACCAGCCCCTCTACCCCGGGGCCAGATCCCAGCCCGGGCCCAAGGCAGACCGCGCCGATCCGCCGATCCGTCAGCAGCGCCCCAAGCGCCGCCCCGTCACGCACCGCGCGCAGCATGACGGCGTCGAGGCGGCAGGCGTTCTCCTGCAGCGCAGCCGGCGGCGTGCCCAGCGTCACGAGCCCCGCGCCCACCCGCAGCGCCGCCCGCGCGGCCAGCCGGGCAGCCCCGCCGCGACCGACGCCACCCCCCAGGACCAGCGCGTGGCCGTGGTCAAACTTGTGCCCGCGCCCCCATTTGCGCAGCCGCGCGGGCGCAGGGGGCGCGACCCGCCGCACCGCATCGCCCGGCACGGCCGAAGGGCCGGTGTCGAGCCCGATATCGACCACGCGCAGCGTGCCGCAATAGTCGGGCCCGTCGGCCAGCACGTGGCCGAGCCGCGGGCGGTGGAACGTGACCGTCAGCCCGGCATAGACCGCATCCTCGCCCGGGGTCAGCGACCGGCCACTGTCCAGGCAAAGGCCCGAGGGACCGTCGATGGCCACCATCCGCTCCACGCTCCCGCCCCGGACATAAAGATCCGTCAGGGGGCCGATGATCTCCGGCGGCAGGGCGCGGGTCAGCCCCCCGCCGAAGAGCGCATCGACGATCAGGTCGCCCGCGATCCGCGCGACGCGGTCAGGGTCCCAGGGATGGACGACCCCGTCCCACGCCGCGGCTGCCGCGGCCGCATCGGGGGGCCTGCGCGCGGGGTCGCCCCAGGCGTGGACCTCGACCCCCCAGCCCCGCGCGGCGAGAAGGCGCGCGACCACGAACCCGTCCCCGCCATTGTTTCCCGGACCGCACAGGATGGCCGCCGACCCGGGGGCCGCCCGAGGACCGAGCCAGGCCAGCGCCTCGGCCACCACCCCCGCCCCCGCCCGTTCCATCAGCACCTGCCCCGTGACCGCGCCCGACGCCATCGCGGCGGCCTCGATGCCGCGCATCTGGGCAGCGGTTAACAGCTGGGTCATGGTTGGTTTCTCATCTTGCCCGTCGGCTATGCAGTTTGCTTACGGTTTGGGCAGCAAATGATGAATCTGCGGCGCCCGCCCCGGGGCGTCAGCTTATCCATTTGAAAGGCCCGGGGCGAAGTGCTTTCCAGTCCTCGTGCCGGGGTGCGGGTCTGCCAGGGCACCAATCCGCCACGGGAGTGCGACACCGATGAAGAAGATCGAGGCGATCATCAAACCGTTCAAGCTCGACGAGGTGAAAGAGGCCCTTCAGGACGTGGGCGTGCAGGGCCTGAGCGTGATCGAGGCGAAGGGATTCGGGCGGCAGAAGGGGCACACGGAGCTTTACCGCGGCGCGGAATACGTCGTGGATTTCCTGCCCAAGGTGAAGATCGAGGTCGTGCTGAACGACGATCAGGTCGATGCCGCGATCGAGGCGATCATCACCGCCGCCAAGACGGGCAAGATCGGCGATGGCAAGATCTTCGTGTCCACCGTCGAGCAGGCGATCCGCATCCGCACCGGCGAAGAAGGGCCCGAAGCGCTGTGACGACGGCGCGGTGACGCGGGCGCTGTGATGATGGTGCCGCTACCGGGGGCGCCGCGCAACGGCCGACACCCGCAGGAAAAAGACGACGACCAAGCGACAGGGAAACATCAATGGGTGACATGAAGAAACTGCTCAAGACGATCAAGGACGAGGAGGTGGAGTATGTCGACATCCGTTTCACCGACCCGCGCGGACGGCTCCAGCACGTCACGGTGATGGCCGACCAGGTCGATGACGATTTCATCGAGGGCGGGTTCATGTTCGACGGCTCGTCGATCGCGGGGTGGAAGTCGATCGACCAGTCGGACATGAAGCTGATGCCCGACGTCGCCTCGGCCTACATGGACCCGTTCTACGCCGAAAAGACGATGTGCCTGCACTGCAACGTGGTCGAACCCGACACGGGCGAGCCGTACGAGCGCTGTCCGCGCGGCACGGCGGTCAAGGCCGAGGCCTACCTCAAGTCCTCGGGCGCGGGCGACACGTCCTACTGGGGGCCCGAGGCGGAATTCTTCCTGTTCGACAGCGTGAAATTCTCGAACACCATGCAGAAGGTGTCCTTCGAGATCGACGCGATCGACAGCCCGTGGAATTCCGACACCTCGTATGAAATGGGTAACATGGGCCACCGCCCCGGGGTCAAGGGCGGGTATTTCCCGGTGAACCCGACGGACTCGGCGCAGGACATCCGATCCGAGATGCTCTCGACCATGAAGCGCATGGGCATGAACGTGGACAAGCATCACCACGAGGTGGCCGCGTCCCAGCACGAGCTCGGGCTGATCTTCGGCACCCTGGTGTCCCAGGCCGACCAGATCCAGAAGTACAAGTACGTCATCCACAACGTGGCCCAGGCCTATGGCAAGACCGCAACCTTCATGCCCAAGCCGCTGAAGGGCGACAACGGGTCGGGGATGCATGTCAACATGTCGGTGTGGAAGGACGGCAAGCCCGCCTTTGCCGGGGACAAGTATGCCGACCTCAGCCAGGAGGCGCTCTGGTATATCGGCGGGATCCTCAAGCATGCCAAGGCGCTGAACGCGTTCACCAATCCCGGGACCAACAGCTACAAGCGCCTGATCCCGGGCTTCGAGGCCCCGGTGCTCCTGGCCTATTCCGCCCGCAACCGCTCGGGCGCGATCCGCATCCCATGGTCCGAAAGCCCGAAGGCCAAGCGTGTCGAGGCCCGCTTCCCGGACCCCTCGGCCAACCCCTACCTCGCGTTCTCGGCGCTCCTGATGGCGGGCATCGACGGGATCAAGAACAAGATCGACCCCGGCGAGGCGTCCGACAAGGATCTCTACGACCTGCCCCCCGAGGAACTGGCGACGATCCCGACCGTCTGCGGCTCCCTACGCGAGGCGCTCGCGAGCCTCGAGGCGGACATGGACTTCCTGCTCACGGGCAACGTGTTCACCAAGGACCAGATCGCGGGCTACATGGCGCTGAAATGGGACGAGATCTACGCCTACGAGCACACGCCCCATCCGGTGGAATACCAGATGTATTATTCCTGCTAGGGTCGATGGCGGGGTTTCCGGACCCCGCCACCGTTTCCGCTCCAGGAGCGCCATGTGCCGCTGATCAAGGAACTGCTGCCGCGTCCCCATCCCGTGATCTACACGCAGGCTGTCGCGGCCCTGGCCGCCTCCGATCGGACCTGGATCGCCCATATCGATGCCGGTCTCGCTCCGCACAAGGGGCTTGGCTATGACGGGGCCAGGCCACCGCAGAACATCCGTTTCGATCTCGGCGCGAATACCTTTGATCCGGACCTGATCGACGGTCCGTTCAGCCCGCTGACCAAGACCCCCGGGCTGGTCGCCACGGTCACCGAGGTGCCGGATCACGGGGTCAAGACCCTCTCGATCATCCTCGGGCCCGGCGGCGAATTTACCGGGGTGGCGCCCGGTGCCACCATTGTGCCATTCCGGGTATCGAACGGCCCGCTTTTCCGGCAGGGGCGCGGACCGATCATGGGCGAGCGCGCGACAGCGTCGCTTGGCCGCGCCCTCGATCTTGCCCGCGCACTTCCCCAGGTGCGCGTCGTCACGATCAGCATGGGAAATCCCAACACCCTGGGTCCTTTCGATGCACTGCTTTTCGCCGCGGGCTTTCGCCCAGGGTTTTCGGCCATCGCCCGAAAGGCGGTCTCGGCGGCCTATGAGGGGGGTGTGATCGTGGTCTGCGCGGCGGGCCAGATCATCAACAGCGTCATCTTCCCCGCCCGCCTGCCACGCGCCATCGCCGTTGGCGGCTTCGATCGCGAAGGCCTGACATACAGCCATTATCCCCGACAGGGCTATCTGGACGCCCAATTGGTCGATGTCTGGGCACAGGCGGAGCGGTTGAACCGCGCCAACTATCTGCGCGATGGCACCGAAAGCTTCGGCGATGCCGGTGGCACGGGCGACCCCTCAGGCACATCCTATGCGGCACCGCAGGTCGCGGCGGCGGCGGCGCTCTGGGTCGAGCGCCACCATGACGACATCGAGGACAAGGCCGGGCAAGAGCGTTGGCGGATCGTCGAGATGTTCCGGGCGGCGCTTCACGCGTCCACCCGCGAAACCCGCGCCTGGGTGTCCGGCGACCAGCCGCGGAAGATCCGTCCGCTCGACATCCCGGCGCTACTCGCGACGCCGCCCGTCGCCTTCACTGGACCGAAGGCTGCCGCGCTGCTGTAACCCCCGCCCCGAACCGCGCCATCAGCCGGTCGCGCAGGGGCACACCGCCCTTGTAGCTGAACTCGGGCTCCGGCAGCGCCGCGATCTCGGCGGCGAGGCGTGCGCCCTCATCGGGTGCAAGGCTGTCGAGATGCGCGATGTCGGTCTTGATCGAGAAGATCACCGCCCCCGTCCGGGGCAGGCGGCGCAGGGCCTGGCGCTCGACCCGCAGCCAGATCTCGCCCCGGGTGAAGTCGCGGCTGTGGCGCAGGGTGCGGGACGGCTGGAACAGCTCGGGATAGGTGTGGAGCACCCAGTTCGCCCGCCAGAGCGGCCGCTCCGGCCGGATCACGTCGAAAAACCGCTGGACGCGGGGGGCGAGCGATGTCGCATAGAACGGCACCGGCGCGTGGATGCCGACCAGCCCGCGCGCCATCTTCTCGGCGAGGGACCAGCGCGACGGAAAGCAGAGGATCCCCCCGGTCAGCCGGTGCTCGTCGGCGCCGGGGTCCTTTTCCAGCACCAGGAAATCCTCCTGCACCAGCCGCCCGAGGGTCGCGAGTGCCGCGTCGGCGTCGAGGTCGACCATCAGCCCGTCGGGACGCGTCACGTGCCGCCCGGACGGCCCATAGGCGGGATCGGACCGGATCGCGGTCAGGACCGTCTCCAGCAGTTCGGCCGAGGCAGCCTCGCCCTCGGGTAACTGCGCGAAAACCGTCGCCCGGTCCTGCGCCACCAGGCTGTCGCGGAGC
Source organism: Paraoceanicella sp. (assembly GCA_031399375.1). Lineage (GTDB taxonomy): Bacteria > Pseudomonadota > Alphaproteobacteria > Rhodobacterales > Rhodobacteraceae > Paroceanicella. Next base: position 1,380 of record JANNOT010000406.1, on the reverse strand, counting down.
GCCATCTGGGCCTCGAAGGCCGCGTCGCGCAGCAGCCAGTCGGCCGGGTCGAGCGGCAGCATCCCCGGCGCATGGATCAGCCGGGGATCGAGGAAGGGCAGGATGGGCAGGCGCGCCAGATGCGTGGGGTCCATCAGTCTCTCCGGATCAGGGTGGCGCGGATGGGCGCGTGGTCGGACCCGAGCGGGGCGCCGACGCGGATCCGCAGGTCCCAGTGCGCAGGCGGCAGGATATGATCGATGGGCAGGAGGCCGCGGTAGCTGAGCCGCCAGCCCCCGGGAACCCGCGCCCCGGCGGCGGCAGCGATGCCCCGCACCGTCCGCCCCCAGGGCGGGGCGTTGAAGTCGCCCATCACGACCCGCGGGGCGGGCAATCCCGCCACCAGTGCCGCAATCCGCGCGGCCTGCGGCGCCTGGGCGTAGGGATAGGGCCAGCGCAGGTGGAGCGACACCGCCGTCAGCGCGCCCTCGGGCCGCGCCAGGACCGCCCACGCGGTGCGGTCGAAATCCGAGCAGCCGGTTGAGACCGCAGGCCCGGCGACGAGCAGGGCCACGCCACGGTGCGGGTCAATCCCGCAATAGATCTGGACCGGGTAGATGTCGGCGAGCGCCCCGAGCGCCTCGCGCAGGGCCGGGCCGACCTCCTGCAGCGCCACGATCGTGGGCGGGGCGGCGCGCAGGTCGGCGATGAGCGGTTCGGACGCCGCGCGGGACCAGAGCACGTTGAAGCTCGCGACCTCGATCCCGGCAGCGTCGATCGCTGCTTCGGGCCAGAGCGAGGGCAGGAGCCCTGCCCCGGCCAGAACCAGTGCGGCAGCGGCGGGCCAGGCGACCGCCGCCGACCGGGCAAGCCCGCCCGCGACGACGAGGACCGCGCCGAGGGCCGCCCCGAGCGGCCAGAGCACCGCCGCGCTGTCGCCCGCCGGATGCAGCTCGCCCAGATACCCCAGGACCACGCCGGCCAGGACGAGAAGCGCCAAGAGCCTCATCCCGGAAACCGGCTGTAGTGCAGAAGGTTGAACCCCGCCAGCGCCCGCGCGGCCGGTGCCCAGGCGGCCGCGAAGCCGATCCAGTCGCGCCCCGCCCCGGCGGCGATGGCACCCAGGCTCGCCCGCCCGTCGGCCCGGGACAGAAGCGGCGCCGCGCCCGCGGGGATCGCCACGCGGTGCCGCACGCCGCCCGGCAGGTCCACGGCGATCTCGCCCCGGCGGGCCACGGTGGCGGCAAGCGCGCGGGGGTCGAGGCCGTTCAGCCGCGGGACAGCCTCGGGCCGGGTGCCCGCCGCCATCGCACCTCCGCCGCGCCTGGCGTGGACGGCGTAGGCGACATGGACACGGATGTCGCCCGCCAGCCGCTCGCCGACCGCCATCCGCGCCACGGG
>JANNOT010000344.1:0-8043 GCA_031399375.1 Paraoceanicella sp. | reverse complement strand
TCTGGCCCGCCGCGGCATCCTGATCGACGGCGAAGGGGTCGTGGACGGGGGCGAGACGCGGGTCCTCCTCCAGATCTTCTCGAAAACCGTGATCGGGCCGATCTTCTTCGAATTCATCCAGCGCAAGGGCGATGACGGCTTCGGCGAGGGCAACTTCAAGGCGCTGTTCGAAAGCATCGAACAGGACCAGATCGACCGCGGTGTGATCGGCTCGGCCGCGTGACGGCTCAGGCGACGCGGTCGGGGGGCGGCTGACCGGCGAAGAAGGCGGTCAGGTTCTCCACCACCTTCATCCCCATCGCATGCCGTGTCTCGTCGGTCGCCGAGCCGAGATGGGGCAGAAGGCTGACATTCGCCAGCGACGAAAGCTCGGGGTGCAGCCGCGGCTCGTGCTCGTAGACATCGAGCCCCGCGCCCGCGATCACCCCGGTGCGAAGCGCCGCAACCAGCGCCCCCTCGTCCACCACCTCGCCCCGCGCCGTGTTGATCAGGTAGGCGCCGGGCTTCATCGTGGCGAGCGCGGTCGCATCGATCAGGTGGCGGTTCGCCCCCCCGCCGGGACAGTGAAGCGAGACGAAATCCGCCTCGGCCAGCAGCGTTGCCAGCGGGACCTGCCGCGCCCCGGGGATCCCGGTCTCGGCCACGGGCGAGCGGTTGTGGAAGAGCACGTCCATCCCGAACCCGTAATGGGCGCGCCGGGCCATGGCGATGCCGATCCGGCCCATGCCGACGATCCCGATCGTCTTGCCCGTGACATGCCCCCCGATCAGCTGCGTCGGGGTCCAGCCGGTCCAGGCCCCGGCGCGCACCAGCGCCTCGCCCTCCGACGCCCGCCGCGCGGCCATCAGGAGCAGGGTCATCGCGATGTCGGCCGTCGCATCGGTCAGCACGCCCGGCGTGTTGGTCACGGCGATCCCGGCCGCACGGGCGGCGTCAAGGTCGATATGGCTGACGCCCACCCCGAAATTCCCCAGGATCCGCGCCCGCGCCCCGGGGGCGAGGGCCGCGGCGTCGAGCCGGTCCGTGACCGTGGTCAGGACGGCGTCGTGGGTTTCCAGCGCCGCGCGCAACGCCGCAGGCTGCAGGGGCGCATCGTCGGGGTTCAGGACCGCGTCGAAGCGATCGGCGAGAACCGCCTCGACGGCCTGCGGCCAGCGGCGGGTGACGAGGATCGAGGGTTTGGGCATCGCGGGGTCCTTTAGACGCGCCAGGGCGGGGTGGTCCGGTCGAGAAAGGCCGCGACACCCGCCTGCGCCTCGGCCCCGTCCCAGGTATCGGCGAGCGCCTCGATGCTGCGCGCGATCACCGCGGCGTCGATGGTAGGCCCGAGGCTGCGGGCGAGCCGTTTTGCGGCCGCGACCGCGCCAGGGGCGGCCGCCAGATAGGGCTCGACCTCTGCCGCGACGGCCGCGTCGAGTGCGTCGTCCGGAACGGCCCGGGCGATCAGCCCGAGGGTCACCGCCTCCTCCGCCCCGAAAAGCCGGGCGGAGAAGAACACCCGGCGCGCCGCCCCCTCGCCCATCCGCGCGATCACATAGGGCGAGATGGTGGCAGGGATCAGGCCGAGCCGGGTCTCGGTCAGCCCGAAGCGCACGCCCTGCACGGCGATGGCCACGTCGCAGACGCAGATCAGGCCGATGCCCCCGCCATAGGCCGCCCCGTTGATCCGGCCGATCAACGGCTTTGGCAACGTGTTCAGCGCCTGGAACACGCCGGCAAGCCGCCGCGCCTCCTCCGTCCGGGTCGCCCGGTCGGCGGCGAACTGCGCCCGCATCCAGCCGAGATCCCCGCCCGCGCAGAAGCTTTCGCCCGCCCCGGTCAGCACGACCAAGCGGATCGTGGGATCGGCGAGCGCGGTCGCCGCGCGGGTCAGGTCGTCGAGCATCGCGGCCGACATGGCATTGTGCTTCTCGGGCCGCTGGAGCGTGAGCGTGGCAATCCCGCGGGGATCGACGGCCAGGGTCAGCGTCGCGTAACCGGTCATCGCCTCCCCCCCCTTGGCACGGCAAGCACACCCTTGCAGAGTCTGCGGGGGACGTCCACCGGGCGGGGGAGCCGGGACCCCGAGCGTGCACGTGCCCGCTCAGCTCCCGCGCAGACCGCGGGCAAGGGCCGACGCGGCGGCGAGCGCGGACCCATCGATGCCGGTCGCGAGACCCGCGGCCGCGAGCATCGCAACCACGGCCTCGGTCGCCACGTTCCCGGCCGCCCCTGGGGCGAAGGGGCACCCACCAAGACCGCCCGCCGCCGCATCGAACACCCGCAGCCCGCGCCCGAGGCTGACACGGATGTTTTCCAGCGCTGCCCCGCCGGTGTCATGGAAATGCCCCGCGAGCCGATCTGGTGGCACCTCGGCGAGCACGGCGTCGAGCATCGCTGCGACCTGCACGGGTGTCCCGCGCCCGATCGTGTCGCCGAGGCTGACCTCGTAGCAGCCGAGCGCGAGCAGAGCGGTCGCGACCCGCGCGACCGCGGGGGGCGGGGTCGGTCCGTCATACGGGCAGTCCGTGACGCAGGAGACATAGCCGCGCAACGGCACGCCCGCCGCCCTCGCCGCCGCGGCCACGGGGGCGAAGCGGGCGAGGCTCTCGTCGACGCCTGCATTGATGTTGGCGCGCGAGAACCCCTCGGAGGCCGAGGCGAAGATCGCCACCTCGTCCGCCCCGGCCGCCCGTGCCGCCTCGAACCCGCGGAGATTGGGGGTCAGGGCGGCATAGCGCACGCCCGGGACCCGCGCGATTCCGGCAAGGACGGCCGCGCCATCCGCCATCTGCGGCACGCGGGCGGGGTTCACAAAGCTCGCCACCTCGATCCGCGCAAAGCCGCAGGCGGACAGCGCATCAACCAGGGCGATCTTCTGCGCCGTCGGCACCGGCCGCGCCTCGTTCTGCAACCCGTCGCGGGGCGCCATCTCGACGATCGTGATCCGCTCAGGCACCGAGGGGCTCGTAGAACGCCCGCGAGTAAAGGAGCGGCGCATCGGGAGGGGGAAGGGCTGCCCGGAACGCAGGGCGCGCGGCCAGCCGGTTCCAGTAGGCGGCAAGCGACGGCATCGCGTCGAACCGCACGAACCGGCGTGCGACATAGAGCGAATAGCCCACCCCGCAATCGACGGCGGAAAAGCCGGACGGCAGGAGCCAGTCCCGCCCCGCCACCGCGTCGCCGACAACGCCGAGCGCGAGTTCGAGCCGCCGTGTCTCGAGCTTGACCAGCAGGGGCGAGCGATCGGCATCGTCGCGGATCACGATGTGCTGCTGGGTCAGCGCCGCGCCATGCACCGCCAGCGTCTCGGCGAAATGCAGCCATTGCAGCCAGGCGGGCCGCTCTGGGTGGCCGGGCGGTCGGCCAAGGCGATCGTCGCGCGTCTCGCACAGATGCTGGGCGATCGCACCCGTCTCGAACAGCGTCAGGGCGCCGTCCTGCAGCGCGGGCACCCGCCCGAGCGGGTGGATGGCGAGATAGCCCGGCGCGCGCAGCGCCTTGCCGAACGGGTGGATGACGAGCTCGAAGGGCAGGCCCATCTCGTGGAGCAACCAGAGCGTGCGCATCGAGCGCGTCTCGTGGCAATGGTGCAGGATGAGGGTCGGGGCCGGGGCGGGGGTCAGCATCACGGCGCGGGCTCGAGCGTCAGGATGACCGCGCCATCCTGCACCTGGTCGCCCGCCGCCACCAGCACCTCGGCCACCACCCCGTCGCGGGGGGCGGTCAGGGTGTGCTCCATCTTCATCGCCTCGAGCACGACCAGCGCGGCCCCCCGTGCGACCGCGTCGCCTGGGGCGATCCCGACCAGCTTCACCAGGCCCGGCATCGGTGCGACCAGCCGGTCGCTGCCCCCCGCGGCTGCGGCGGTCCGGGCGAGCGGATCGGGCAGGCGAAGGTGCAGCGTCCGGCCCCCGGCAAAGACCGACAGGCCCGCCACATGGCGCACCACCCGGGCAGCCACGCGGTGGCCGTCCACCTCCCACGCCGCAGGGCCGTGGCGCGTGACGGCATGGGTCGCCCCCCCCACCACCACGCGGAACCGGTCCGGCCCCAGGGTCGCCACGACCGCCTCGACCGCCGTGTCGCCATGGTCGAAGCGGATCGTCTGTTCGAGCGGGTCCCAGAGCGTGAACCCCGCCAGAGGGTCCTCGCCCCCCACAACCCCCGCCGCGGCGAGCGCCAGCGTCGCGGTCGTGGGCGGCGGCACGGCCACCAGCGCGTCGAGATCGCGCGCGATCAGCCCCGTGTCCACCGCGCCCCGGGCAAAATCCCGATGCCGCGCGAGTGCCGCGAGAAACGCCAGGTTTGTCACCGCGCCCGCCACCTCGGTCTCGCCCAGCGCGCGGGCAAGCTGCGCCAGCGCGGCCCCGCGCGTCGGTCCGTGGACGATCAGCTTTGCAATCATCGGGTCGTACCACGGGCTGATCGTATCGCCCGCCCGCACGCCCGTATCGGCACGGGCGCCCTCGGGGAGCCGCAGATGGGTCAGGGTGCCGGTCGCGGGCAGAAAGCCCCGCGGCACGTCCTCGGCATAGATCCGCGCCTCGAACGCATGGCCCGCCAGCGGGATGTCGTCCTGGGCGAGCGGCAGCGCCTCGCCCGCCGCCACGCGCAACTGCCATTCGACGAGATCGAGCCCGGTGATCGCCTCGGTCACCGGATGCTCGACCTGGAGCCGGGTGTTCATCTCCATGAAGAAGAACGCGTCCTCGCGCAGCCCCCCGGTACCGTCCACGATGAATTCGATTGTCCCCGCGCCGACATAGCCGATGGCGCGCGCGGCCTTGACCGCCGCGGCACCCATCGCCGCGCGCATGCCTTGGGTCATGCCGGGGGCCGGGGCCTCCTCGATCACCTTCTGGTGGCGCCGCTGGAGCGAGCAGTCCCGCTCGTGCAGGTGCACGACATTGCCGTGGGTGTCGCCGAACACCTGGATCTCGATGTGCCGGGGCGCGGTCACGTAGCGCTCGACCAGGACCGCGGGGTCGCCGAACGACGCCTGCCCCTCGCGCTGCGCGCCTGCGAGCGCCGCGGCGAAGTCGCCGGGGTCATCGACCCGGCGCATCCCCTTGCCGCCACCACCCGCCCGCGCCTTGATCAGCACAGGATAGCCGATCTGCGCGGCCTGATCGGCCAGCATCGCCGCGTCCTGCCCCGCGCCATGATAGCCCGGGACCACCGGCACGCCCGACGCCACCATCAGGCGCTTGGCCGCATCCTTCAGCCCCATGGCGCGGATGGCCGATGCGGGCGGCCCCACGAAGATGAGGCCCGCCGCTGCCACGGCCTCGACGAAATCGGGGTTTTCGGACAGAAAGCCGTAGCCCGGATGGATCGCCTCTGCCCCCGTCGCGCGTGCGGCGGCGAGGATCAGGTCGCCGCGCAGATAGCTCTCGGCCGCGGGTGGGGGTCCGAGGCGCACGGCCTCGTCCGCCATGGCGACATGGCGCGCGCCTGCGTCGGCGTCGGAATAGACCGCGACCGTGGCGATGCCGAGGCGGCGGGCCGTGGAGATGACCCGGCAGGCGATCTCGCCCCGATTGGCGATGAGGAGCTTCGCGAACATCAGGCGGGGCTTTCGGAAGCGTGCGGGGTCAGGGCGCCGCCCTGGTCGGCGGGGGGCCGGACCGTGCGCACGCCGGCCGGGCGGGTCGCAAGGGCGTCCTCGGCGGGCGGCCTGCGGAACGCGGGGACTGCCGTGGCGGGGGCACCGGCAGATGCGGCCGCGCCGCACCACCCCGCCCGCCGCCCGCCGTCATAGGGCCGGGCATGGCCGTCGGCGATCATCGAGGCGGCGACATCCCGCCCGTCGAGCCAGAGCCGCGCGAGCCGCCGGTCGTATCGGTCGCGCCCCTCGAGCACGAAGCGCACCTCGCCCGCGGTCCAGATCCGGGTGCGCAGCCCCCAGGTCGCGTCCATCCCCGCCACCCATTCCTGCGGACAGCGGGGCGAAAACACCTCCGGCGTGTCGAAACCGAGAAGGCGGGCATCCACGAACCCCTGTCCCGGGCACCAGAGGGCGACCGTATCGCCGTCGATCACATGGGCGAGGCGGCATCCCGACCGGGGCATCAGCGCACCGCGCCCGGTATCGACGGCAGCGGGGATGAGGAGGAGAGCCCCCACGGCTGCAACGAAATAGCCAATCCCCCGCAGCGGCAGGGCTCTGCTGCTGCGGCGGCGGGGCGGCGCGCGCCATGCACCGCCGTTGCCCCAGACCACGGGACGCCTGCGTCCCAGAACCCGGTGCACGATCGAGGTAAGGTTCACGATCCCGGCCCCCCCGCGCGGCCGTTGCCTGCCCACGCCGCGGATGCGCGCGGAACAGCCGAACATCGCTCCGCGCGGTCCGATCGCGCGACGCGCCTCGCCCGCCCACGGAGCATGCGCGCGGCACCGCGGGTCACGGACCGGGCGGGCATGCCGCGGGTCCGGCTGCGGGCGGTAGGGGGCGCGGCGAAGGCGGGCGGGCGGGCCATCACCTATCGGGCCGCGACCGCCTCGATCTCGAGCAGCCAATCCGTGTCGAAGATCCCCGTGATGATGGTGGTCAAGGCCACCTCCCGGCCCTCCAGATAGGCGACGCGGGCGGCGCGGTAGTCGGCGATGTGGTCGCGGCTGGCCAGGAAGATCGTGACCTTGACCAGATCGTCCTTGGTCATCCCCGCCGCGTGCAGCTGTGCATCGAGATTGCGCCAGACCAGCGCCGCCTGCCCCGCGAAATCCGCAGGCACTGTGCCATCCGGTGCGACGGGAATCTGGCCGCTGACGAACAGCAGGCGCTCTGCGCCCGCGACGTGCATCGCCTGCACGTACCCGCCGGCCGGCTGCAGGGCATCGGGCGCGTTGATCGGTGTCCTCACGGGCATCGGGGTCTCCTCACATCCGGAACACGCCGAAGCGCGTTTCGCCGATGGGCGCGTTCAGCGTGGCTTCAAGCGACAGGGCGAGCACGTCGCGCGTCTTTCGCGGGTCCACGATCCCGTCATCCCAGAGCCGGGCCGAGGCGTAAAGGGGGTGCGATTGCGCGTCGAACATCGCGAGGGTCGGGGCCTTGAACGCCGCCTCCTCCTCGGCCGACCATGTCCCGCCGCGCCGCTCGATCCCTTCGCGCCGCACGGTGGCGAGCACGCCCGCCGCCTGCTCCCCCCCCATGACCGAGATGCGGCTGGTGGGCCAGGTCCAGAGGAAGCGGGGGGAGTAGGCCCGCCCGGCCATGCCGTAATTCCCCGCGCCGAAGGACCCGCCCACCAGCATGGTCACCTTGGGCACCGCGGTCGTCGCCACCGCGGTCACGAGCTTTGCGCCATGCCGGGCGATGCCCTCGTTCTCCACCTTTCGCCCCACCATGAACCCGGTGATGTTCTGGAGGAAGACGAGCGGGATGCGCCGCTGCGAGCAGAGCTCGACGAAATGCGCACCCTTCACGGCGCAATCGGAAAAGAGGACGCCGTTGTTGGCGATGATCCCCACCGGAATGCCGCGCAGATGGGCAAAGCCGCAGACGAGCGTGGGACCGAAGCGCGCCTTGAACTCGTCAAAGCGCGAGCCGTCCACCACGCGCGCGATGACCTCACGGATGTCATAGGGCGTGCGCAGGTCGGCGGGGACGATGTCAAACAGCTCCTCGGGGTCGAACGCGGGCTCCTCCGGCGTCCGCCGCTCGACGGTCGCGGGCGTCGTGCGGTTCAGCGACCCCACCGCCTCGCGCGCCAGGGCCAGAGCGTGGGCATCATCCTCGGCAAGCGTGTCCGCGACACCCGAAAGGCGGGTATGCACGTCGCCTCCCCCCAGATCCTCGGCGCTCACGATCTCGCCCGTTGCGGCGCGCACGAGCGGGGGCCCGGCCAGAAAGATCGTCCCCTGGTTGCGCACGATGATCGTCACATCCGACATCGCGGGCACATAGGCCCCGCCGGCGGTGCACGAGCCCATCACGACGGCGATCTGGGGAATGCCGCGCGCGCTCATCTGCGCCTGGTTGTAGAAGATGCGCCCGAAATGGTCGCGGTCGGGAAACACCTCGTCCTGGTTGGGCAGGTTGGCGCCACCGCTGTCCAC
>JANNOT010000395.1:0-1727 GCA_031399375.1 Paraoceanicella sp. | reverse complement strand
CGCCTTCCCACCGGCCCCTCGGACGGCATCGGCCCGGGGGAGCACGGAGGTCGGTGGCGAGCGGCCCGGCACTTCGAGCGAAGGAAACCGTGGCGCGATCCATACCCGCACCCGTGCGGGCCGGAACATCGCGGCCGTTGGCAATCTCGTCGCCGGCCGAGCCCAACGGGCGCAGGTTGGCCTACGTGACGTACTCGATAGTGCTTCCGGCTTGTTTGCTGTCGTGATTCCCTTCTGCTGAGAGCAGGAGGGGACGATGGCGCGGTACGATCTGAGCGACGAGGAATGGCGGCTGGTGGAGCCGCTTCTTCCGAAGCCCGGCAAGGGCAAGCCCCGGGTGGATGACCGGCGGGTGGTGAACGGGATCTTCTACATCCTGCGCACGGGCGCGCCGTGGCGCGACCTGCCCGAGCGCTATGGCCCCTACACGACGGTCTACAACCGGTTCAATCGCTGGGCCAAGCGTAGCATCTGGTTGAAAGTGTTCGAGGAACTCGCACGGCGTTCACCGCAGTCGCTGCAGTTGATCGACAGCTCCATCGTCCGCGCCCACCAGCACGCCTCGGGTGGAAAAAGGGGGGCGAGGATCACGCCATTGGCCGTTCTCGTGGCGGATTGAGCACCAAAATCCATGCTGTCGTCGATCAGGATGGCCTACCGGTGCGCCTGCACATCACGCCTGGACAGGCCTCCGACAAGGCCGTGGCCCCGGTCCTGCTGGACGCTCTGCCGCCCGGCACCGTCATCGCCGACCGCGGATACGACAGTCTCGCGCTGGTCGAGCGGGTCGCAGCGCGCGGCGGCGAAGCCTGCATCCCGACCCAGAGCCGCGTGCGCCTGCAACGCACCGTCCCCCCGGAGCTCTACCGTCAACGCAACCAGATCGAGCGGTTCTTCTGCAAGCTCAAGCAGTTCCGCCGCATCGCCACCCGCTTCGACAAACACGCAACCAACTTCCTCGCCGCCGTCGCCCTCGCATCGGCACGAATCTGGTTGCGGGCAATTGAGTCCGTGCCCTAGGCGGTTACCCACAGCGCCTCGAGCCCGCGGAAATGATAGCGGTCGGCGTAGACCGGCGGGGCGGCGAGCCGGAGGGCGGGCAGGCGGGTGAAGAGATCGCCAAGGGCCACGGCAAGTTCCAGCCGCGCCAGCGGCGCCCCGACGCAGAAATGGATGCCTGCGCCGAAGCTCAGATGCGGCCGAGCCACCCGGGTCTGGTCGAATCGGTCGGGGTCGGTCCAGACATCGGGGTCGCGGTTCGCGGCTGCGAGCAGCAGGCCGACCCTGTCCCCGGGGGCGAAGCTGTGGCCCGCGATCTCGACCGGCGCGCGCGCATAGCGCGTGAAAAGGTGCAGCGGCGGGTCAAAGCGCAGCACCTCCTCGACCAGCGGATCGATCGCGCCGGTGTCGGGGCCGGGGTGGGGGCGGGCGCCGGTCTCGAGCAGCGCCTTCACCGCGTTGCCCAGCGCGTGCACCGTCGCCTCGTGACCGGCATTGAGCAGGAGGATGCAGGTCGCCACCAGCTCCAGCTCGCTCAGCCGCGACCCCTCGGCCTCGGCCGCGATGAGGTGGGAGAGGAGATCCGCGCCCGGCCGCCTGCGCCGCGCCGCGATTTCGGCCCGCAGGAACGCGGAGAAGGCAAGGGTGGCCATGACGGCCCGGTCCTCCACCCCCCGGTCCCGGCGGGCCTGGTACATCGCGACCATGGCGTGCGACCAGGCGAGGAG
>JANNOT010000392.1:0-3299 GCA_031399375.1 Paraoceanicella sp. | reverse complement strand
GCCCTTCTCATCTGCCTGGTTGACGGCTGGTTCACGTACCGCACGCTCGATGCCCTGCCCAAGAACCACGGCGTGGCCGACGCGCTGCGCGACATGCTCGCGCGCATGCTGCGGCCATGAGGCGACTCGCCCTTCCCGTCTCGGTGGTGACCGGGGGGCTCAGCCTCGGGGCCATGGCGCTGGTCGCGATGGCGGTGCCCTGGGCGATCCTCTCGGGCGGGGCGGGACCGGATTGGGCGGGGGCGGGCTGGGCGGGCCTCGCCGCCGCGGCGCTGCACCTGCCGGTCGCGATCGGGACCGTCCTGGGCGGGCGGCTCGTCGACAGGATCGGGCCACGCCGCATGCTGATCGGCACGGATGGGGCGACGCTCCTGGGCCTGGCCGCCGCGACGGCGGTGGCAGCCGCGGGCGCGGCGCTGCCCTGGACCATCGCCGCGCTGGCCCTCGCCCACCTCGCCGGTGCGCCGGGCAACATCGCCCAGGACGCCCGGGTGCCCGAGCTTGCACGACTGGCCCGGGTCCCGCTCGAACGCGCGAACGGCCTGCGCGACATCGCGGCCAATGTCGGACTGATCGGCGGGCCCGCCGCCGGGGTCCTGCTGGTCGAGGCCGCAGGGCTCGCCGGGGCTCTGGCGGGGGCGACGGCGCTTCTGGCCGTGATCGTGATCCTCGATGCGCTGTTCTTCCCACGGTTCGGCCCGCGCGGGCGGACCGCTGGCCCCGGCGGGGCGCGGCTGATCGCGCGCGATCCGGGGCTTCGCGCGATCGTCCTTCTGGGCCTGCCGATCGTGGCGATCTTCACCGCGCTCGACGAGTTGATCGTGCCGAGCCTTGCGCTGACCTCTGGCCTGGGGGCGGGCGGGGTCACGCTCTTCCTGATCCTTGCCGCCGCTGCGGGGCTGACGGCGAGCGGGCTCTTTGCCGCCTATGGCGCGCGGCTGTCGCGCCGCACGGTCCTAACGGCGGGGATCGCTCTCACCGCGCTCGGGGGGGTGCTGCTGGCCACGCTGCCCGCCGCCTGGGGGCTGCGCGTGGCGCCGGTCGTGCTCGGGCTGGGCACCGGGCCGCTCTGGCCGCTGATCGTCACCGTGCTGCAGCGCCGCATCGGACCCGCGGCGCGGGGCGCGGCAATCGGTGCACTGACGGGCGCGCTCCTGATCGCACAACCCGCCGCGGCGCTGGCCGCGGGGCCGTTGATCGATCTGGTGGGGGTCGAAGCGGTCACCACGGGGCTCGCGGCGCTCCTCTGCCTGCTCGCGCTCGCGGCCTGGCGGGCCCGCGGGCTTGGCACGCTCGACTAGAGTGCGCCTCAGACCAACGTCGCCAGCCGGGCGAGGGCGGCCTTCACCTTCGCCACCTCGGCCTCGGCGGCGGCCAGCCGCTCGCGCTGCTCCTCCACCACCTCCTCGGGCGCCTTGGCGAGGAACCCCGCATTGCCGAGCTTCGCGCCGATCCCCGCCATCTCGGCGGCGAGCTTGTCCCCGGCCTTTTTCAGACGCGCCGCCTCGGAGGCGACGTCGATCACCCCGGCGAGCGGCAGGACCAGCGTCGCACCGGGCGCCGACAGCGTGACGGCCCCGCGGGGGGCCTCGGTCGCGGCCTCGACCCGGGGCACCCGTGCCATCCGGCGGATCAGGTCGGCATTGGCCCCAAGCCGCGCCTCGACCTGCCCACTGGCCGACAGAAGGACGAGCGGCACCTGCGCGGCCGCGGGGACCCCCACCTCGGCCCGCACCGAGCGGATCTCCTCGATCAGCCCGATGACCCAGGCCGCGTCCATGTCGGCCTCGTGGTCCGCCAGCTCGTCCCCGTCCTGCGGCCAGTCGGTCAGCGCCAGAAGCCGGTCGCGCGGCGCGATCTGGCCCCAGAGATGTTCGGTCAGGAACGGCATGAACGGGTGGAGCAGCATCAGGCAGCGGTCGAGCACCCAGGCCATGGTCGCCTGCGTCTCGGCCCGCGCTGGGTGCGCCTCGGCCAGCAGGGGCTTGGCCATCTCCACATACCAGTCGCAGACCGTGCCCCAGACAAAGGCATAGAGCCCGTTGGCCGCATCGTTGAACCGGAACGCCTCCAGCGCCGCATCGGTGGCGATCCGCACCCGGCCCGTCTCGCCCAGGATCCAGCGGTTCACCGGGTGCGCGGGCGCGGGCCGGTCGCCGGGCACGCAGCCGTTCATCTCGGCGAACCGCGCGGCATTCCAGAGCTTTGTCCCGAAGTTGCGGTAGCCCGCGATCCGGTCGCGCGACAACTTCACGTCCCGCCCCATCGCGGCCATCGAGGCGAGCGTGAAGCGCAGCGCATCCGCGCCAAACTCGTCGATCAGGTCGAGCGGGTCGAGCACGTTGCCGAGCGATTTCGACATCTTCTTGCCCTTCTCGTCGCGGACGAGGGCATGGACATAGACCGTGTGGAACGGCACCTGCCCCACGGTCGCAAGCTGCATCATCATCATGCGCGCGACCCAGAAGAAGATGATGTCGAACCCGGTGATCAGCACCGAGGTCGGGAAGTACCGGCGCATTTCCGGGGTGTCCTCGGGCCAGCCGAGGGTGCCGATGGGCCAGAGGCCCGAGGAGAACCAGGTGTCGAGGACGTCGGGGTCGCGCGTCAGCGTGCGGTTTCCCGCCATTGTCTGCGCCTCGGCCTCGGTCGTCGCGCAGTATTCCCGGCCCGCATCGTCATACCACACCGGGATCTGGTGCCCCCACCAGAGCTGGCGGCTGATGCACCATGGCTCGATGTTCTCCAGCCAGTGGAAATAGGTCTTGGTGTCCCGCTCGGGCAGGATGCGGGTGCGCCCGTCGCGCACGGCGTCGAGCGCGGGGCCTGCGAGCTTTTCCGCGTCCACGAACCACTGGTCGGTCAGCATCGGCTCGATCACCACCTTCGAGCGGTCGCCGAAGGGCTGCATGATCTTCTTGGCCTCGACCCGGTCGAGCAGCCCGAGCGCCTCGATGTCCGTGACGATCGCCCGCCGCGCCTCGTACCGGTCGAGACCGCGGTACCGCTCGGGCACCTGGTCGCCGGTCATCCGTGCGCGGGTGTCCATGAGGGGATAGAGCGGGATGCCGTGGCGCTTGGCCACCGCATAGTCGTTGAAGTCATGCGCCCCGGTGATCTTCACCGCGCCCGAGCCGAAGGCGGGGTCGGGGTAGTCGTCCGCGATGATCGGGATCAGCCGGTCGGCGAGCAGGTGCAGGCGCTGTACGCGTTCAGGGCCCAGCCGCGCGCCGAGGCGGTCGATCAGGCTGCGCAGGTCGTCGTTTCCGCTGCGCTGCGGGTCGCACCACAGGGCGGCT